>NZ_CEEDMJ010000010.1:0-195304 GCF_979255925.1 Kineococcus sp. AC630 | reverse complement strand
GCGAGCTTGACCCACACGTCGTCCGCTCCGGCCCCGACGACCCCGGCCCCCGTCACGACCGCTCCCGTCACGCCGGTGTCGAAGCCCACCACCACGACCCTCGCCCCGATCGCCGACACGTACGCCAACGAGGGTGCCCCCGGGACCGAGTACGGCAGCGACCCGCTGCTGGTCTCGCGCCCCGGTGCCCGCGCCTACCTGCGCTTCGACCTGCCGGCCGCCCCGGCCGGCAAGAAGCTCACCGGAGCCACCCTGCGCGTGCACACCGCCTCCGACCCGTTGTCGGCCTCGGCCAACGCCCACCAGGTCCGCCTCGCCTCCAACAGCTGGAAGGAGCAGAGCATGAACTGGAACAACAAGGTGCCCGCCTCCGGGGCCCTGCTCGGCCAGGTCGCGGCCGGCGCGAAGGTGAACTCCGCCTACGACGTCGCGTTGGACGTCGCGCCGCTGACCCCCGTCCTCGGCAAGACCCAGAGCCTGGCCGTCGACGCCCTGGGCGGCGACAGCCTGTGGCTGTGGTCGAGCGAGAACAAGGACGCGAACCTGCGCCCGCAGCTGGTCCTCACCTGGAGCTGACGCCCGGCGGCTCCTGACGCACGATCCCGACGGTCGGGCTGGTTCCTACAACCAGCCCGACCGTTTGAACACCCGGAACAGACCGAAGCAGACGGCCACCATGAACAGCACGCAGCCGGGGTAGCCGTAGCGCCAGGAGAGCTCCGGCATGTGCTGGAAGTTCATGCCGTACACACCGGCCACCAACGTCGGGACCGCGGCGATGGCCGCCCACGCCGAGATCTTGCGCATGTCGTCGTTCTGGCGCACCGAGACCTGCGCGAGGTGGGCGTTGAGGATGTCGGTGAGCAGACGGTCGTAGCTCTCCACGTGCTCGACGGTCCGGGTCAGGTTGTCCAGCACGTCGCGCAGGACGAACCGCGCCTGCTGGTCGAGCACGTGGTGCCCGGTCTCGGGCTCGTGGTCGGGCTCGTGGTCGTCGCTGACCAGGGCCTTGAGCGGGGCGACGAGGGGCACCGCAGCGCGGCGGACCTCGAGGACCTCCCGTTTGAGGGAGTAGATCCGCTGGGCGTCGGAGGAACGGTCGGGGGAGAAGACCTGCTCCTCCATCTGCTCGACGTCGCGTTCGAGCTCGTCGTCGATGCGGGTGTACTCGCCGACGACGTGTTCCATCACGGCGTGCATGACGGCCTTGGGACCGAGCTTCAGCCGGTGCGGATCCCGCCGCACGGTGTCCCGGACGTCGTAGGCCGGCCCGGTGTCGCCGCGGCGGACGGTGACGACGAAGCGCTCCGCGACGAACATCATGAGTTCGCTGGTCTCGACGCTGGAGGTCTCGTCGAAGTAGGAGAGGACCTTCAGGACCACGAAGACCGTGTCCCCGTACCGCTCGACCTTCGGGCGCTGGTGCCCGGTCACGGCGTCCTCGACGGCGAGGCGGTGCAGGTGCAGCTCCCTGCCGACCTCTGACAGCTCCTCCGCGGTGGGGTCCTGGAGCACGACCCAGAGGAATCCGTCGTCGGTGTCCCGACAGGAGTCCAGGCCGGCGGTGAGGCCGTCCACCTCCGAGCGCTTGCCGTCCTGGTAGGTGGCCACGTCCACGATCACGAGCACATCGTGCCCCCGTCACGGTCTTCCGGCTCGACCAACAGCTTGGGAAATTCAGTTACCGGAGCCAATCCGTACGCTTTACCAACCCGCGCCGCCGTGAATACCGCACACGATGAAGCCCATAAGCTGGGGGGGTGCCGACCCTCCTGCTCGTCCGCCACGGCCGCAGCACCGCCAACACCGCCGGCGTCCTCGCCGGGTGGACCCCCGACGTGCACCTCGACGACGTCGGCCGGGGACAGGCGCAGGCGCTGGCGCGACGGTTGGCCCCGGTCACAGTGGCCTCCTTCGTCGTCTCACCGCTGGAACGCTGCCAGGAGACCGCCGGCGAGCTCCGCTCCCTCGACGGGCCGTCCGGCCCGCGGCCCGACGTGCTCACCGAGGACCGGCTGGGGGAGTGCAAGTACGGCGACTGGACCGGGAAGGCGATCAAGGACCTGGCCAAGGAGCCGTTGTGGCGCACGGTGCAGTCGCACCCCTCCGCCGCGGTGTTCCCCGGTCCCGAGGGCGAGGGACTCGCGACGATGCAGCACCGGGCCGTGGCGGCGATCCGTGAACACGACGCCCGTGTCGCGGCCGAGCACGGTGACGACGCGGTCTGGGTCGCGGTGACGCACGGGGACGTCATCAAGGCGATCCTCGCCGACGCCCTCGGCATGCACCTCGACCTCTTCCAGCGGATCTCCGCCGACCCGTGCTCGGTGTCGGTCATCCGCTACGCACCGCTGCGACCGTTCGTGATCCGCGTGAACGACTCCGGCGGCGACCTGGCCGGTTTCGCCCCGGCCAAGAAGCGCACCCGACGTGCGGGCAAGCGGGCCGAGGCGTCCTCGGACGCGGTCGTCGGTGGTAGCACCGGCGCGGCGTAGGGTCGCCACCATGCCCGTGTACGAGTACGACCCGCCCGAACGCTTCGTGGCGGGCACCGTCGGCGAGCCCGGGGCTCGGACGTTCTTCCTGCAGGCCCGGGGCGGGAAGCGCCTCACGTCGGTCTCGCTGGAGAAGACGCAGGTGTCCGCCCTGGCCGAACGTGTCGGCGAACTCCTCGACGAGATCGTGCGCCGTTCCGGCGGTCAGGCTCCCGTTCCCGCGATGCCCGCCGCGGGGTCGGAGGACACCGCGCCGCTCGACGTCCCCATCGACGAGGAGTTCCGGGTCGGCACGATGAGCCTGGCCTGGGACGGCGAACGCGACGTCGTGGTCATCGAGTGCTTCGAGGCGTCGGAGGAGGACGTGGACCCGGAGGTCCCGGACCTGACCCCGGACCGGAACCTGCTGCGGGTCTCGCTGGACGGGACGACGGCACGGGCCTTCGCCAGCCGTGCCCTGGCCCTCGTCGCGGCCGGTCGTCCGCCGTGCCCGTTCTGCGCGGGTCCGCTGGATCCCGTCGGGCACATCTGCCCGCGCGCGAACGGGTACCGACGCTGAACGGGACGTTCGCGGGCGTCGCCGAGCAGGACGCCCTGGCCCGGCTGGTGGCGGGGGAGATCGAGGTGCGCGGCCGGCTCGTGGACGCCTCGAACGCGACGCTCTACGCCGTCGTCGACGGTGCCGACGGCGAACTCGCGTGCGTCTACAAGCCGGTCGCGGGGGAACGCCCGCTGTGGGACTTCCCCGACGAGACGCTGGCGCGACGTGAGGTCGCGTCGTACGCGGTGTCCACGGTGACGGGCTGGAACGTGGTGCCGCCCACCGTGTTCCGCGACGGGCCGCTCGGTCCGGGGTCCGTCCAGCTCTGGTTGCAGCAGGACGGCGCGGACCCCGCCGACCCCGACGAGGTGGTGCTGCCGTCGGCCGGGGCGGGCCTCATCGACATCGTCGCGCCGCGCCGGGTGGCGGACGGCTGGCACACCGTGCTGCAGGCCGAGGACGGTGCGGGTCGGCCGGTGGCCCTCGTCCACGCCGACGATCTGCGGTTGCGGCACATCGCCGTCCTGGACGTCGTGCTCAACAACGCCGACCGCAAGGGCGGGCACGTGCTGCCCGGCTGGTCGGGGGCCGTCCACGGGGTGGACCACGGTCTGACGTTCCACGAGGAACCCAAACTGCGGACCGTCCTCTGGGGGTTCGGCGGGAGCCACCTGCTGGCCGAGGAGCGCGAGGTCCTCGCCGGCCTGCTGGCCGACCTGAACGGCTCCCTCGGAGCGCTGCTGGGTGAGCTCCTGAGCGTCGAAGAGGTCGTCGCGACCCTCGAGCGCACCGAGCAGTTGCTGCAGGCGGACCGGTTGCCCCGGGCGCGGGGCCACCGCACGATCCCGTGGCCGCCGTTCTGAGCGTTCCCCGGGCCAGGTAGGTTCGGGTCGTGCGTTCCTGGCCCGTCCCCGAAGTCCCGACCCTCCCCGGTCGGGGCCCCCGCGTCCTCCTGCACGACACCTCGAGCGGGGGACTCGTGCCCGTCGGCCCGGAGTCGGGGACGGCGACGCTCTACGTCTGCGGCATCACGCCCTACGACGCGACGCACCTGGGGCACGCCAACACCTACGTGGCCTTCGACCTGCTGGGCCGGGCCTGGCGGGACGCGGGCCTGCAGGTCCGCTACGTGCAGAACGTGACCGACGTCGACGACCCGCTGCTCGAACGGGCCGAGGCGACGGGCGTCGACTGGCGCGACCTGGCCCGGTCCCAGATCGAGTTGTTCCGCGGGGACATGACGGCCCTGTCGGTCGTCCCGCCGCAGGAGTACCTCGGTGTCGTGGAGGCCGTCGACCTGGTCTCCGCCGCGGTGCGCGACCTCCTCGACGCCGGCGCGGCCTACCGGGTGGCGGGCGTGGACGGCGGCCCCGACGGCGACGTGTACTTCCCGGTGGACTCCGACGTGGCGTTCGGCACCGTCGGGGGTTACGACCTCGAGACCATGCTGGAACTCTCCGCCGAACGGGGCGGCGACCCGCAGCGTCCGGGCAAGCGGAACGCGCTGGACCCGTTGCTCTGGCGCGTCGAACGTCCCGGTGAACCCGCCTGGGACGGGGGTGTCCTCGGACGCGGCCGTCCCGGCTGGCACATCGAGTGCACCGCGATCGCCCTGCAGCACCTGGGGATGCCGATCGACGTCCAGGGTGGAGGCAGCGACCTGGTCTTCCCGCACCACGAGATGGGCGCGGCCCACGCGCACCTGCTGCGGCCGGAGTCGCGTCCCTTCGCCCGCGCGTACGCGCACTCGGGGATGGTGGCCCTCGACGGCGAGAAGATGAGCAAGTCCAAGGGGAACCTGGTGCTCGTCTCGAAGCTCGTCGCCGCGGGGGTACCGGCGGCGGTCGTGCGGTTGGCCATCGTCGCCCACCACTGGCGCGCCGAGTGGGAGTGGACCGACGAGGTCCTGGCCGAGGCCCGGGCGCGGTACGCCCGCTGGAACTCCGCGGTCTCCGCGGCGAGCGGACCCGCGGCCGAGGAACTCCTCGCCACGGTCCGTGCGCGCCTGGCCGACGACCTCGACGCGCCGGGCGCGGTCGCGACGGTCGACGCGTGGGTCGAGGCCGCGACGGCGGAGCCGGGTGACGACGCCGCGGCGCCGGACCTGGTGCGTCGCACCGTCTCCGCCCTGCTCGGTGTCGTCCTGCCCTGACGTCGGGGCTCAGTCGACGCTGGTGCCGTCCTGCGCGTCCTCCAGGACGCGCAGCGCGTTGGCGCTGGTGAGACCGGCGAGTTCCGCGGCGGACCAGCCGCGGACGGCCAGTTCCCGCAGCAGGTTCGGGTAGCCGGAGACGTCCTCGAGGCCGACGGGCAGTTCGTCGGTGCCGTCGTAGTCGCCGCCGAGGCCGACGTGCGCGGCGCCCATGACGTCACGGGCGTGGTCGACGTGGTCCGCCACGTCGGCCACGGTCGCCCGCGGACGGGGGTGGCGCTCCAGCCAGGAGGCGAAGTCCGCCACGGGTTCCTGCGCACCGACGGGGTCGTAGGGGGCGCCGCTCAGGCCGAGGCGTGCCTGTTCGGCGGCGGCTGCGGCGCGGTGCTCGGCGCAGGACGCGTTCACGAACGGGGGGACGAACGTGACCATGAGGACGCCACCGTTGTCCCGCAACCGTTCCAGGACGGCGTCGGGGGCGTTGCGCGGGACGTCGGTGACGGCCCGGGTGGAGGAGTGCGAGAAGATCGCCGGGCGGGTGGTGACGTCCAGAGCGTCGTGCATGGTCCGTTCGTGCACGTGGGAGAGGTCGACGAGGACCCCGGTGCGGTTCATCTCGCGCACGACGTCCCGGCCGAAGTGCGTGAGGCCGAAGTCGACCGGTTCTCCCGTGGCGGAGGCCGCCCACGCGGTGTTGTCGTTGTGCGTCAGCGTCAGGTAGGCGAGCCCGGCCCGGCGCAGTTCGCGCAGAACCCCGAGGGAACCGGCGATGCTCTGCCCGCCTTCGGCGCCGATCAACGAGGCGATGCGTCCCGCGGAGATCGCGGTGCGCACGTCGGCGGCGGTCGGGGTCCACGCGAAGACGTCGGGGTGGGTGGTCACCGTGCGCCGCACGACGTCGATCTGCTCGAAGGTCGCCGTCACCGCGGCGGGGTGGTCCCAGTCCGAGGGGACGAACACCGACCAGAACTGCGCGCCGAGCCCGCCGGCGCGCATCCGGGGGATGTCGGTGTGCAGGGCCTCCCGGCCCGCCGCGAGTCCCGCGGCGGCGGGGTCGGAGCCGAACTCCTCGCGGATCCGCCAGGGCAGGTCGTTGTGGCCGTCGAGGACGGGGTGCGTGCGCAGCAGTTCCGGCAGGTCGATCACCCGGTCGAACCTACCCGCGGGATCACTGCCGCTGTTGCTGGATCTGGGCCTGGATGACCCCGGAGAGGTGCTGCAGCTGGTTCGGACCGAGCTGACGCACCTCGGCCTCGAGTCGGCGCACGACCTGCGGGTCCTCGAGCATCCGCTCGGAACTCTGCAGCAGGACCGTCCCGGAGCCGGTGAAGTCGTACTGGCGTTCTTCGCCCGACCGCGTCCCGAACAGCGCTCCCCGTGCGGCGCCGAGGAAGTGCCCCATCCAGCCGGCGTCGAAGTGCTGCGAGGGGGCGGGGCAGTCGGCCCACCCCACGAGGGCCTCGGGATCCACCCGGACGGGCGGTTCCACGAAGATGACCGGGCCCGAGGAACTGGCCAGGAACTTCCCCGTCCCCAGCAGGGTGAGGAACCCGGGGATGATGGACTCCTTGAGTTCCAGCCCGGCGTCGAAGGCGAGCAGGTTCGCGGCGCGGACGGTGAGGTTCCCGTCGTCGAGGTCGTAGGAGTTGATGTCGTACCCGCGGTCGCCCAGGATCACGTGTCCCTGACCGTTGGCGACGACCCAGTCCCGGCTGTAGAGGGGGGAGGAGAAGTGGCTGGCGACCATGGCCGTCATCGACGTCGCGGTCAGCGGTTCGAAGCGGATCGTCCCGCCGCCCACGGGGTAGTAGGCGATCATCGTTCCGGTCTGCATGAACAGTGGACCGGTGAGCTTCACGCAGTAGGCGTAGGGGTTGTCCGGGAGGTTGTCGTGGTCCGGCAGCGTCTGCGGGTCCAGCGGGGTCGGGTTCACAGCTTCTCCTCGCTCGCCTGGACGTAGACGGTTCCTTCGCCGGACACCTTGAGTTGCACGCCCTCACCCGATCCACGGCCGACGGCGTCGCGCCAGGACACCGCCGTCGCGACGTCGAGGCGGAGGTTGCCGACGTGGGCGACGTAGGCCTGCGGGTCGACGACGACCTGTCGGTTGCCGCCCACCTGCAGCGCGAACGTCCCGCCGTGGGAGAGGACGGCCACGGAACCCCGGCCGGAGAGCTGCGTCGTGAACAGCCCCTGGCCCGTCACCGCCCCGCGGACGGCACCGCGCAGGCCGCCCTGCTGGCCGAGGAACACGACCGAGCTCGACATGCCGGCGTCGTGGGCGAGCAACCGGTCCGCCTCGACGGACATCGCCTGCGACCCGTCGAGGTCGACGACCGTGACGTGGTGGCCGTGGTAGCCGTAGTGGACGGAACCGTTGCCCTCGGCCACCATCAGCGGGACGGCCTCGCCCTGCATGCCGCGGGCGAGCGCCGAGGCGATCCCACCGCCGTAGGCGCCGCCGCCGGGCCCGCCGACGACGGGGGAGAAGGCGATGGTGCCGGTGGTGGCGAGCATGGCGCCGCGGCGGGCGAGGACCTCCTGGCCGGGGCGGACCTCGGCGAGGACGACCTTGGAGGTGACCTTGGTGAAGCCCATCAGCGCTCCTCGGGCTGGATGTAGACGATGCCCTGGCCTTCGAAGCGCAGGGAGAACGCTTCTCCGGAGCTCTCGCCGATGAGGTTGCGCCAGGAGACGTCGGTGACGAAGGACTGGGTGACGTTGCCGACCGCGCCGATGTAGGCGTCGGGGTCGACGACGAGGGGGAACTGGGGGCTGACGCGCAGCGCGATCGGTGGGCCGCCGAGGGAGAGCAGGGCGGCTTGGCCGTGCCCGGTGACGGTGGTGGTGAAGAGGCCCTGGCCGCTGGAGGCGCCTTGGAGGCCGGTGAAGGTGACGTCGGTCTTGAGGCCGTCGGAGAGGCAGAGGAGGCCTTCGGACTCGGCTTTGAGGGTGTCGCCGGCGAGGTCGAGGAGGAGGAGGTAGCCGGCGTTCACGGCGAAGTGGACGGTGCCGCGGCCGGTGACCTCCATGAGGGAGAGGTGTTCGCCGGTGACGCGTTGCTTGAGGGCGGCGCGGAGTCCGCCGCCGCCGCCCATGCCGGCGTTCTTGAACTGGACGTCGCCTTCGTAGGCGACCATCGAGCCGGTCTGGGCGCGCACGGCGCTGCCCTTGGACCCGTCGAGGTCGACCACGAGGACACGTGGTGTTTCCAGCCGCCAGGACACGGGGCCTCCTCGGTCGTCGTCGTCGTGCCGTCAGCCCATCATGACGTGATCTTCCCGTCCAGGGCGAGAACGCCGCAGGGGCGACCACGTCGTCGTGGTCGCCCCTGCGGTGGTGGTCTCAGAACTGGCCGGGCTGGCCGTACTGGCTCGGTCCGCCGAACTGCGGGGGCTGGCCGGGGAACTCCCCGTACCCGCCACCGATCCCCTTGGGGTTGGGGCCGTGCTGGTTCTGGCCGGGCTGGCTGTCCTTGCACGCCCAGACGACGAGGATGACGAGGAAGACGATGTTGGCGAGCGGGATGAGCAGGGTGAGATACCACGCCCCGGACCGGCCGATGTCGTGCAGGCGGCGCCAGGACACGGCGAGACCGGGGACGAGCAGGGCGAGGCCGGTGATGGTCTGGACGACGCCGCCGCTCTCGCCGTACTGGGTGGCGAACCCGGTGCCGAGGACCCGGTCCAGGACGGAGGCCACGATGCTCACCAGGAAGGTGAACAGGGTCCAGAACCAGAACTCCGACCGCCGGGCCCGGCCCGAAAAGCGGGCGTAGTTCAAGAAGCCGTGCTTGACGGCATCGACCATGTTCACTTCGTCGTCCCCTCTGCGACGCCCGGGAGGTCCGTGGCGCACGGTCCCATCATGGCGTGATCATGGGATTGGCGGGGGAAGGTCACAGGCGTGTCACCCGGTCAGCCCCGCCGCGGTGGGTCGTCGCGTCGGCGGAGGTAGCGCTCGAACTCACGGGCGATGGCTTCGCCGGAGGCTTCGGGGAGGTCGGCGGTGTCCTTGGCCTCTTCGAGCTGCTGGACGTACTCGGCGATCTCGCTGTCCTCGGCGGCGAGTTCGTCGACGCCGCGTTCCCAGGCTCGGGAGTCCTCGACGAGGTCGCCGAGGGGGACGGCGAGGTCGAGGAGTTCTTCGACGCGTCGCAGCAGGGCGAGGGTGCCCTTGGGCGAGGGCGGCTGCCCCACGTAGTGGGGGACGGCGGCCCAGAGGGAGATGGAGGGGATGCCGGCGGTGGCGACGGCGTCCTGGACGACGCCGACGATGCCGGTGGGGCCTTCGTAGCGGGCGGGTTCGATGTCGAGCTTCTCGACGAGGTCGGGGTCTTCGCTGCTGGAGGTGACGGGCAGCGGGCGGGTGTGGGGCACGTCGGCGAGGAGCGCGCCGAGGGTGACGACGAGGGAGGCGCCGTGGGCCTGGGCCTGCTCGACGACCTCGCGGGCGTAGGTCTTCCAGCGCATCGACGGTTCGATGCCGCGGACGAGGAGGACGTCGCGGGGGGCGTCGGGCAGCAGGGCGTAGGAGACGCGGGTGGTGGGCCAGGTGAGCTGGCGGCGGCCGTTCTCGTCGTAGTGGACGGTCGGCCGGTTGACCTGGAAGTCGTGGTAGAGCTCGGTGTCGAACTCCATGACGTCGACGGCGTTCCACACCTCGTGCAGGTGGGCGACGGCTTCGCTGGCGGCCTCGCCGGCGTCGTTCCACCCCTCGAAGGCCGCGATCACGACGGGATCGCGCAGGACCACACGCTGCTCTGGCACGGGTCAACCCTAGACTCCGGTACCGATGGAGCCCGACATGACGACACCCGCGCCCGTTCCCGCCGCTGTCCTGTGGGACATGGACGGGACCCTCGTGGACACCGAACCGCACTGGATCGCGGCCGAGACGGCGCTGGTGGGTCGGTACGGCGCGACCTGGACGCACGAGCAGGCGTTGCAGCTGGTGGGGAGTGCGCTGCCCGATTCGGGGCGTGTCCTGGCCGAGCACGTCGAGCGCGCGACGGGGGTCCGGCTGGATCCGGTCGCGGTCGTGGACGAGCTGATCGAGGCGGTCATCGCGCAGGTGAGCGCCGCGGTGGTGTGGCGGCCGGGCGCGGTGGAGCTGCTGGGTTCGCTGTCGGCGGCGGGGGTTCCGTGCGCGTTGGTGACGATGTCGTACCGGAGCCTGGCCGAGACGGTGGCGCGGATGGTGCCGGGTGCGTTCGCGGTCGTCGTGGCGGGTGACGAGGTGGCGCGGGGCAAACCGGCGCCGGACCCGTACCTGCGGGCGGCGGAGCTGCTGGGGGTCGCGCCGGGGGATTGCGTGGCCATCGAGGACTCCCCGACGGGGGTCGCGTCGGGTGAGGCGGCCGGGGCGCACGTGCTGGCGTGCCCGCACATGGTGCCGATCCCCGCGGCGGCGGGGCGGAGCCGGGTGGCGTCGCTGGCCGAGGTGGACGTCGCGGCGCTGGGGGCGATCGCTGCGGGGCGGGTCCTCGACACCCTGTAGCCCCGTCGAGGGGGACGACCGATGAGTTCCCGCGGCGCGGCGGGTCGCAGTGGCATGAGCGACCTCACCACGGACCGCGGCGACCTCGTCACCTTCGACCGGTACGGGAGCGGGCCGGCGATCGTCTTCGTCGCCGGTGCCGGGCCCTACCGCGCCATGGACCCGCAGACGACCGCGACCGCCCGGGGCCTGGCGGAGGCGGGGTTCACCACCGTCGTGCACGACCGGGTCGGGCGGGGTGAGAGTCCCGCGGTCGGTGACGTCACCCTGGACCGTGAACTCGCCGCCGTCGCCGCCCTGGTCGCGGAGGTCGGTGGTCACGCCGTCCTGGTCGGGCACTCCTCCGGCTGTTCGATCGCGTTGGCGGCCGCTGCGCGGGGCGTGCCCGTGGACGGGCTGGTCCTGTGGGAGGCGCCGCTGGACGAGCAGGAGGACCTGGCGAAGGTGCAGGGCTGGCACGACGACGTCAGCCGTCTCCTCGACGCGGGGGAGCTCGCCGCGGCTGCGGCGGAGTACGTGCGGGACATGCCGGCGGAGTTCCGCGCCGGCCTCGAGCAGATGCCGTTCTACCCGCAGTTCGTCGCCCAGGCCCCCGCCTACCGCGCCGACGGTGAGTCGCTGGTGTGGGCCGCAAGCGGGAACCTCGGCGAGCTCCTGGGAAGGGAACTGCCGGTACTGGCCGTGGTCGGAGAGCAGACGTTCCCCGTGATGACCCGGGCCGCGGAACGGATCGTGCGCGAGGTGCCGGGTGCGGTGTCGGAGGAACTGGCCGGTGCCTGGCACAGCTGGGACGTCCCTGCGGCGGTCGAGCGGTTCGGGCGGTTCACCCGCGACCTGTGACGGCGGTGCTCGCCCGACCGGTCGGCCTACTCGTCCAGGCCCGGGACCTCGACGGGTTCGCGCACCACGGGGGTCTCCAGCGGCAGCGGCGGGGGTGTCCCGCCGAAGCTGGGGCAGATCGCCTTGTGGTCGCACCACGAGCACATCCGTCCCGGTCTCGGCCGCCAGTCGCCCGCTGCCCGGTTGCGTTCGATGGCGTCCCACAGGGCCTTCACCTTGCGCTCGGTGGCCAGCAGGTCGCCTTCGTCGGGGGCGTAGCGGAGGATCTCACCGGATCCCAGGTAGACGAGCTGCAGCAGTCGGGGGACCTCACCCCGCATGCGCCACAGGACGAGGGCGTAGAAGCGCATCTGGAACAGCGCCTTGGTCTCGAAGGCCTCGGAGGGCGCGCGGCCGGTCTTGTAGTCGACGACGCGCATCTCCCCGGTGGGGGCGACGTCGAGGCGGTCGACGATGCCGCGCAGCACCAGGCCGTTCTCGAGGTCGACCTCGACCCGCAGCTCGCAGGCCTCAGGTTCGAGGCGAGTGGGGTCCTCGAGGTCGAAGTACTTGCCGAGCAGCGTGCGGGCGCTGGCCAGCCAGCCCGTGAGCGCCTCCGCGACGGCGTCGTCGCGGTCGGCGTCGGCACCGAAGAGGGCCCGCACCCGGGGTTCGCGGTCGAGGAGTTCCTGCCACTGCGGTTCCACCATCGCGCAGGCCTGTTCCAGGGTGCGTTCGGTGGCCGGGAGGTCGTAGAGGCGCTCGAGGACGGCGTGCACGACGGTGCCGCGCACGGCGGCCTCGGTGGGGGCCTCCGGCAGCCGGTCGATCGTGCGGTAGCGGTAGAGCAACGGGCACTGCATGAAGTCGGCTGCGCGCGAGGGCGACAGCGCCCGCCGGGGTGAGTCGACCTGCTGCACGCCGGTGGTCACGATCTCACTCTAGGGCGCAGCCGGGTGGTCCCCGATCTGAGCGACGTCGCGGGGCACCTAGGATCGGCGGATGCTCGTCGACCGCTGCACCCTGAGATCGGCATCGTGAGGGGCGGCATACGTCTCGGCCGCCCGTTCGGCGTACCGCTGCTGCTGGCGCCCTCGTGGTTCCTGTTCGCGGCGCTCATCGTCGTGATCTTCGCTCCGGTCGTCCAGCGCCAGGTCGCGGGTCCGACGTCCTACGTCGTCGCCTTCGGCTACGCGGTGCTGTTGCTGATCTCGGTCCTGCTGCACGAGGTCGCGCACGCCCTGGCGGCGAAGTGGTCCGGCATGCGCGTCACCGGCATCGTCCTCAACGTGTGGGGCGGGTTCACCTCCCACGAGGGCCGCACCGGACCGGGCAGCAGCCTGGTCATCGCGGTCGTCGGTCCCATCGTCAACGCGGTCATCGCCCTGGTGGCGTGGCAGGTCGGTGGCGCCGTGCGGGACCAGCCCGACGGCGGTGGGGTCGCCGGACTGCTGCTGGGGGCCCTGACGTTGTCGAACGCGCTGCTGGCCGTCTTCAACCTGCTGCCCGGGCTCCCGCTGGACGGTGGGCACGCGCTGGAGGCCGTCGTCTGGAAGGTCCGCGGCGACCGGCTCGCGGGGACCGTCGTCGCCGGCTGGGTCGGGCGGGTCCTCGCGGTGGTCGTCTTCGTGGGGGCGCTCTTCGGCCCGCGGCTGCTGGGCTTCGGCACGTCCATCACCGACGTCGTCTGGGCGGGCCTCGTCGGTTCGCTGCTGTGGCAGGGGGCCTCGGGTGCCCTGAAGTACGCGACCCAGCAGCGTCGGGTGCCGGCGCTGAGCGCGCGGGTGCTGCAGCGCCCGGCGATCGGGGTGAACGCCCGGGCCACCGTCGAGGAGGTCGTGCGCTCGGCCCGCGCCGCGATCGACGCCGGTGCGACGGCGGGGACGCAGCGCGACCTCGAGGTCGTCCTCGTCACCGACGACGGCGTACCCGTGGCCGTCGTCGACACCACGGCGCTGCGCTCGGTGCCCGCCGAACGTCGCACCTCGCTGGGCGCCGGGGCGACCGCCCGGGCCCTGCCGCCGCGCGCGTGGCTGGCCGAGGACCTCGCCGGCGAGGACCTGCTCGACGCCGTCCAGGTCCGTCCCGGTGAGCACGTCATCATCGACGGTCAGGGCCGGGTGCGCGGTCTGCTGCACACCTCCGACGTCATCCAGGCCGTCACGGCCCGCTGATCCACCTCCCCGAACGCCCCCGCTGGAAGGACCTCCTGTGAACACCCCCGCCCCGCCGCCGACCGGCGCGCACACGCGTCGCGGACCTCTGCGCGAGGGGGAGCGCGTGCAGCTCACCGACCCCCGCGGCCGGATGCACACCATCACCCTCACCGCGGGCAAGGAGTTCCACACCCACCGCGGCAAGTTCCTGCACGACGACCTCATCGGCCGTCCCGACGGGACGACCATCGTGAACACCGCGAGCATCCAGTACCTGGTGATGCGGCCGCTGCTGCCGGACTTCGTCCTCTCGATGCCCCGCGGTGCTGCGGTCGTCTACCCCAAGGACGCGGGGCAGATCGTGGCGATGGCCGACATCTTCCCCGGCGCGGTCGTCATCGAGGCCGGTGTGGGGTCCGGTGCGCTGACGATGTCGCTGCTGCGGGCCGTCGGCGACGGCGGTCAGGTGCACTCCTTCGAACGACGCCAGGACTTCGCCGACGTCGCGACGGGGAACGTGGAGACGTTCTTCGGCGGCGGCCACCCCGCGTGGACGCTGCGCGTGGGTGACCTGGTGGAGACCCTGCCGGGGGTGGGGCTGCAGGCCGACCGCGCCGTCCTGGACATGCTCGCGCCCTGGGAGTGCCTGGACGCGGTCGCCGATGCGATGGCGCCCGGCGGGGTGCTGATCTGCTACGTCGCGACGGCCACGCAGCTCTCCCGCGTCGCCGAGGCGGCCCGCGACTCCGGCCGCTGGACGGAACCCGAGGCGTGGGAGTCGATGGTGCGCGGCTGGCACCTCGAGGGTCTGGCCGTGCGTCCGCAGCACCGGATGATCGGGCACACCGGTTTCCTCATCACCACCCGCCGCCTCGCCGACGGGGTGAAACCGCCGCTGCGCAAGCGCCGTCCCGCGCCGGGGGCCTACCCCACCCCTCCCGTGGCGACGGAGGCCCCCGACGACCTCGCGGTCGAACCGGGCGACCAGGTCGAGGCGAACGAGGAGGACGGCACCGAGTACGGCGACCGTCCCGTCTCCGACCGCAAGGTGCGCAAGGCGGCCCGTGAGGCCGCCCGGGGCGCCGAGGCCTCCGCGGCCGCCCAGGAGCCGACCGAGGAGTGAGCTCAGCCGGCGGGCGTCAGAGCACCCACTGCCGGGGCGGGTTCGTGACCCCCGGCACCTGACGCTCGCCGGGGGCCGGAGCGGCCCACCGCACCCCGTTGGCCAGCACCTGCTGGATCTCGGGCTGCTGGTAGACGGGGTACTCCTGGTCACCGGGGCTGAAGTAGAAGATGCGCCCGCGACCGCGGGTGAAGGTCACCCCGGAGCGGAACACCTCGCCCCCGGCGAACGAGCTGATGAACAGCAGGTCGTCGGGGTCGGGGATGTCGAAGAGTTCCCCGTACATCTCCTGCTTCGGGATGACGATGGGGCTGGGGATCCCCTGCGCGATGGGGTGGGACGGTTTCACGTTCCAGACGAGCTCCTGCTCGCCCTCGTTCCGCCAGGCCAGCGAGCACGTGGTGCCGAGCAGGTTCCGGAAGATCTTCGAGAAGTGCGCGGAGTGCAGGGCGAGGAGCCCCATGCCCCCCAGCACGTGCGCCTTGACGCGTTCGACGACGGCGTCGTCGACCTGGTCGTGGGCGACGTGGCCCCACCAGAGGACGACGTCGGTGCTCGCGAGGACCTCCTCGCTGAGACCGTGCTCGGGGTCCGCCAGCGTCGCGGTGGAGACCTCGGCGTCGGGCAGCAGTCGCCGCAGCCCGGCGGCGATGGCGCCGTGGATGCCGTCGGGGTAGTACTCGCCGATGTCCGGCGGGTTCTGGTTGCGTTCGTGGACGCCTTCGTTCCAGACCAGCACCTTCACGCGAGGGTCCCCCCGATCTGTTCCACGGCTTCGACCTGCCCGGAGGAGGCGGACCGGGCGGCGGCCTCCATGAGGGCGACGCTGCCGAGGTTGGAGCGTCCCGTGACGTCTGGGGCCGCTCCGCCCTGGACGGCGGCGGCGAACTGGCGCAGACCGGCGGAGCGCCCCCACAGCGGCATGTCCGGCAGGGTCACGGGTTTCGCCGGCTTCCCGCCGAGCCCGAGGGTGACGGCGTCGTCGACCGGACCCCGGTCCCCACGACCGGCCAGCGTCACCAGGCCCTTCTCGCCCTCGAAGCTCCACTCACCGTCCCAGAAGGTCTGCTCGGCCCGCGAGACCCAGCTCCCGCGGTAGCTCGCGACCAGCCCGCCCTCGAGTTCGATGACGAGCACCGCGGAGGCCTCTTCGGCGTACTTGCTCCACGTGGGGTCGGTGACCTTGGCGTAGACGCTGACGGCTTCGCGGCCGGTCGTCATCCGCAGCAGGTCGAAGTGGTGGATCGCCATGTCGTAGATCAGCGGGTGCGGGAACTGGTAGTGGCGGTAGCTGTCGACGGGAGCGTCGTGGTCCCACCGGCGGAAGTCGACGTGCACGACGGAGAGGTCCCCGATCTCACCGTCGGCGATGAGCTTGCGCACCGTCTGCGCCCCCGGGTAGAAGCGGTAGTTCTGGCTGACCTGCAGGACCAGGCCGAGTTCCTCCGCCCGCTCGACGGCCGTCCGGGCCTCGGCCACGGTGCCGGCGAACGGCTTCTCCACCAGGACGTGGAGGCCGGCGTCCAGGGCCTCCAGCGTGACCGGGACGTGGAAGTCCATCGGCGCGGTGACGAGGGCACCGTCGGCCTGGACGTTCTCCGCGGCCTCGGTCACCGACGAGAAGCACATCTCGTCGGGCAGGCCCAGCGTCTTCTGCGCCGCGCGCAGGGTCGGTTCGTGGGCGTCGACGATGGCGACGCGGTCGACCTCGGGGACCGGCGGTATCGCCCGCCGTTCCCAGTCGCCTCCCCACCCGCCCAGCCCGACGTGGATGATCCTGGTTCGCTTCGTCTCGTCGCCGTCGACCACGTCCGGAAAACTACACCAGGGCCTCCACCCCGGCCGAGAGGGCGCGGTCCAGGTCCGTCCCGCGTGCGGGCGGGCAGAGACGTCAGACCATCAGCTCACGCAGCCGACGCACCCGGTCGAGCACCATCGGGTGGTCGGCGGGCAGGTTCCGCAGCGGGCCGTACCAGCGGCACACCTGCCGCAGCCCCAGCAGCACCGCGCTGCGGCGCAGCACCCGCTGCGAGGGTGCGACGCCGTACCCGCGGAGCAGGTGCGGCAGCAGGGGAGCGGGCAGTCTCTCCCCGTCGTGCAGCAGGAAGTGCGCGAGGTCGAACCACGGTTCCGCGCCCCGGGCCTCGCCGAAGTCGATGAAACCCGTGAACACGCCGTCCTGGACGAAGACGGGGGTGACGTCGAGGTCGCCGTGGGCGAGGGCGGGGACGACGTCGAGGCCGCACTGCTCGGCGATCAGCCCTTCGAGGACGTCGAGTTCGAAGGGTGAGAAGAGTTCGGTGAGCCGACCCGGCCACGGGTCGGGGAGGTGGGACACCACGAACTCGCGGTGGGTGGGGAACTCCGCGCGCAGCGGCCAGCCCGGGCCGTCACGGACGATGAACCCGAAACCGTCGACGGGGATCGAGTTCAGGACGGCGAGGTGGCGACCGGCGGCCTCCAGGACGGCCGGCGCGTCCTCGGCGCGCGAGAGCGGTGCGCCGGGGACCTCCGTGGTCAGAGCGACCCACCGGTCGAGCCCGGCGTCGAACTGCGTGTGCAGGACCGCGGGCACCGGAATCCCCGCCGCGGCCAGCCGGGAGTGCAGTTCCGCGTCGGTGCGCAGGTCGTCGCCGGGTCGTTCGCCCACCCGCAGGTAGTACGTCGCGTCGTCGGTCCGCACCCGGTAGACGACCGTGGAGACGCCGTCCTCGACGCGTTCGACGGAGAACACGATCAGCCGGCGTCCGGGCCGGTCGCGACCGGCCGCGACGGGTCGGCGACCCACTCCGACCACGAACCCGGGTAGAGCGTCGCGGGGATGCCGGCGACCTCCAGCGCGAGCAGGGTGTGGGCGGCGGTGACCCCGCTGCCGCAGTAGACCCCGACCGGTCCGGTGGAGACGTCGGCGAACCGCTCGCGCAATCGTTCCGGGGCCAGGAACCGGCCTGTCGCGTCCAGGTTCTGCGTCGTGGGGAGGTTCAGCGCCCCGGGAACGTGACCGGCGACGGGATCGACGGGCTCGACCTCACCGCGGTAGCGCTCGGGAGCGCGGGCGTCGAGGAGGACCCCGGTGCGGGCGAGGGCGGCGGCCGACCCGGCGTCCAGCACGGGCAGGGACCCCGGGCGCACGGTGACGTCGCCGGGTCCGGGCAACGGGACGTCGGTGGTGAGGACGCCACCGGCCGCGGTCCACGCGGCCAGTCCACCGTCGAGCACCCGGACGTCGGCGAGGCCCGCCCAGCGCAGCACCCACCACCCGCGCGCCGCGCTCGTGGAGGTGGCGGCGTCGTGGACGACGACGCGGGTGTCGTCGCTGATCCCGGCACCGCGCAGGACCTCCTGCAGCGCGACGGGGTCCGGCAGCGGGTGGCGCCCCTCACCGGTCCGGCGGGGCCGGGACAGCTGGGTCTCGAGGTCGAGGTACACCGCACCGGGGAGGTGTCCCTTCGCGTACTCCTGCGCGCCGTCGGGACCACCGAGCGCCCAGCGGACGTCGAGCAGCACCGGCGGCCGTGCGCCGCCGAGTTCGGCCTGCAGTTCCGCGACGCTGATCAGAGGCATGTCCCGAAAGGTACAGTCACGGCGTGCTGCGCTGGTCCCGGGTTCCCGTGCTGCGCAAGGTGGAACCTTTCGTCGTCGCGATCCTCTCGGCCGTCCTCGTCGCGGCGCTGCTGCCCGCCGGCGGCGTCGTCGCGACCGGGTTCTCCTGGGGCACGACGGTCGGGGTCGGGGTCCTCTTCCTCCTCTACGGGGCGCGCATGGCGCCGGCCGAGGCGGTTGCGGGGTTGCGCAACTGGCGGCTGCAGGGCTCCGTCGCGGCGACGACGTACCTGCTCTTCCCGCTGCTGGGGACGGGCCTCGCGCTCGTCGTCGGCCACGTCCTGGACGACGGTCTCGTCGCCGGTCTGCTGTTCCTCTGCGCCCTGCCCTCGACGGTGCAGTCCTGCGTCGTGTTCACCGCGGTGGCGCACGGCAACGTCCCCGGGGCGGTCGTCAGCGCGACGGTGTCGAACCTCGCGGGCATCGGCCTCACCCCGGTCCTGGCCGCGCTGCTGCTCGGTTCCACGGGGGCCGGTCCCGACGCCGGGGCCATCGGGCGGATCGTGCTGCAGCTGCTCGTCCCGTTCCTGCTGGGCCTGCTGCTGGGCCGCTGGATCGGTGACTGGGTCCGAGCGCACAAGGGGCGGTTGACCCTGCTGGACCGCGGGGTGATCGTGGCGGTCGTCTACGCCGCGTTCAGTCGTGGCGTGCGCCAGGGCGTCTGGAGCGAGGTGACGCCCGCCGAGGTCCTCGTCGTCCTGGGCTGCGCGGCGCTGCTGCTGGCCGTGGTGCTGACGTTCGCCTGGTGGGTCCCGCGGTGGTGGGGCGCCTCCCGGGCGGACCGGGTCACGACCGCCTTCTGCGGTTCCACCAAGTCCCTGGCCACCGGGTTGCCGATGGCGACCGTGCTGTTCCCGCCGCACGTGGTCGGGCTGGTGGTGCTACCGGTCATCCTCTACCACCCGCTCCAGACCACCGTCTGCTCGTTCCTGGCGGGGCGGCTGGGCCGTCAGCGGTGATTCGTCGAACTCGACGCTGACCCGCTCGAAACCCTTGTGCCGCTGGGCCTGCGCGATGTGGGTGTAGGCGCGTTCGTCGCCCTCGGTGAGTTCGACGAAGTCGGTGAACGGGGTCAGCAGCGCCCGCGGGTAGAGCTTGCGGACGCGGACGACGTCGGCCTCGACGCAGAGGACGACGATGCTCGAGGTGATGAAGAGGAACGCGATGAGACCGAGCACGGCGGTGAAGACCTGGTTGGAGATGCTGGACCGTTCGCTCACCAGCCCGGTCAGGGTGCCGCCGAACCGTTGCAGGAACTGCCAGACGACGGCCATCGTCAGCGCGCCGGGGAGAACCGTCCGGAACGGGGGCCGGTGGGCCGCGGCGAGCCGGAAGGCCATGGTGAAGCCGACCCCGGCGAGCAGGGTGTACCCCACCCGCGAGACCCATTCCAGCAGACCGCTCCCGCCGAAGACGTCACCGACGACGATGTTCAGGACCGTGGTGCCGATGACGAACAGTCCCGCCGTGACGATCAGCAGCAACGAGCGGAGCCGTGCCTTGAAGGGGTTGGGACGTTCGTTGCGCGGGATGCCCCAGGCGATGTTGACCGCGTTCTGGATCGCCAACCCGACCCCGAGCCCGCCGTAGAGGGCGGCCGCGATGCCGATCGCGACCGTCGCCGCGCCACCGCCCAGGGATCCGGGGTCACCGACCTCGTCCCGGATGACCGGGATCTGGTTGACGGCGGAGTTCAGGATCGCCTGCTGGGCGCCGGGGTTCCCGGACAGCACGTAGCCCAGGACGGTCGAGAGCAGCAGCAGCAGCGGGACCAGGCTCAGCAACCCGTAGTAAGCGACGAGAGCCGCCAGGTAGGCGCCCTGGTCCTCGAAGAACTTGTAGACGACGGCGAGCGGGTAGCTGACCACCGGGTGCTTGCGCTGGAACGCGTCGAGCCGCGAGACCCACGACATCGACCGTTGTCTCCCACCGTCCGCCGGATCCGCCGCGACGAAGGGTACGGGGCGGGGCTCAGCCGTGCACGCGCGACACCACCAGACGGGCTACGCGCGACCAGACGTCGGAGGCGGGGTCGATGACCGAGAAGTGGTGCCCGGGCGCCTCCACGACCGTGACGTCGTCGCCGGCGGTGTGGGCGGCGGTCGCGAAGCGGCGCGAGGCGTCCAGCAGGTCCGGGTCGTCGCCGACTCCGCAGACCACCGCGACGGGGAGACCGAGGGGCAGCCGCCCGATCGGGGAGGAGGCCGCGTAGACCTCGGGCCGCTGCTCGGGGGTGCCGCCCAGGGCCGCGGCGACCGCGTGCTCGCTGAGGCCGCGGGCGTGGATCGACGTCAGGTCCAGGCAGCCGGCCAGGGAGACGGTGAGGGCGGGACGGATCCCGCCGCCGGTGGCCCGGTCGGCGGCGAGGCGGGTGACGAGCTGCCCGCCGGCGGAGTGGCCCAGGGTCACGACCCGGTCCAGGTCGAGCGGCGCGTCGAGGTCTCGCAGCGCGTCGAGGGCCGCGGCGACGTCCGCCGTGGTGGCGTCCCAGCCGTGTCGGTCCGGGCGCCGGTACTCCACGTTCCAGGTCGCGAAACCCCGGGCGGTCAGGTCGACGGCCAGCGGGTGCATGAGGTCGGCGTCCCAGCGCGAGCGCCAGTAGCCGCCGTGGACGAGGACGGCGACGGGGAACGGGCCCTCGCCCGCGGGCAGGCGCAGGTCGGCGTGCTGGTCCCGGTCCTCGCCGTAGGCGTGCCGGGTCCCGGGGTTCGTGGCGTGGAAGAACCAGTCGTCGACGCCGAAGGCCAGGCCCTGCATCCCGCGCCAGCGGACGTGGCGGCGGACGCAGCGGGACGTGTCGGGTTCGCGGGCGTCGAGGTCGACCCGGACGACGCGCGCACCGTGGACACCGGCACCGACCAGCAGGTGATCCGCGGGTGTGTCGTCGCCGGCGACGAGAAGGAACTCCCCGTCCGCGGCGGCGGCGCGCAGGGCGGCCGCGAACTCGGCCGGGGAGCTCGTCAGGACCAGGTCGCCGTCGAGTCCGCGGGCGGCGAGCGCCGCGTCGAAGACGGCCTGGCCGGTGACGGAGCCGGTGAGGACTCCGGGGGCGGCGACGGCGGTGAGCTTCACGAGCCGATCTCGGTGCGGACGGCGTAGAGCTCGGGGAAGAAGGTGAGGTCGAGGGCGCGGGCGAGGAAGTCGACGCCGGAGGAGCCGCCGGTGCCGCGTTTGAAGCCGATGGTGCGTTCGACGGTCTTGAGGTGGCGGAAGCGCCAGAGCTGGAAGTTCTCCTCGAGGTCGACGAACTCCTCGCAGGCCTCGTACTCGGTCCAGTAGCGCTCGGCGTCCTCGTAGATGGTCCGGAAGGTGGCGACGAGGGCGGGGGTGTGGACGTGGGCGCGGGTGACGTCGCGGTCGAGGAGTTCGGTGGGGACGTCGTGGCCGTGGCGGGCGAGGTAGCGGAGGAACTCGTCGTAGAGGCTGGGGGCTTCGAGGAGGGTCTTCAGTTCGTGGTGGCGGGGGGCGTCGTGGGCGAAGACGTCGAGCATCTTCGCGTTCTTGTTGCCGAGGGCGAACTCGACGGCGCGGTACTGGTGGCTCTGGAAGCCGGAGGAGTTGGCGAGGAACCCGCGGAACTGGGAGTACTCGGTGGGGGTGAGGGTGGCGAGCACGGACCACTGCTCGGTGAGGGTGCGTTGGATGTGCTTGACCCGGGCGATGTTCTTCAGCGCGGTCTTGAGGTCGTCGCCGGCGATGGCGGTCATGGCGGAGCGCAGTTCGTGCAGGACGAGCTTGAGCCAGAGTTCCGAGGTCTGGTGCTGGATGATGAACAGCAGTTCGTCGTGGTGCTCGGGGGTGCTGAGCGGGTGCTGGGACGTGAGGAGTTCGTCGAGGTGGAGGTACTCGCCGTAGGACATGTCGCGGGTGAAGTCGGTGACGACTCCGTCCTCGAGCTTGCGGGTGTTCTCGCTCACCGGGTGGCCTCGACGATCTCCTGGAGGGCGAGGACGCCGTGGAGGACCTCGGTGAAGCTGGTGGACAGCGGGGCGAGGCCGAGGCGGATCCCGTCGGGGGTGCGGAAGTCGGGGACGACGCCCCGGGTCCAGAGTTCGGCGGTGACGTCGCGGAAGTCGCTGCGGCGCAGGGTGATGTGTCCACCGCGGGCTTCCGGTTCACGCGGGGTGGCGACGGTGACGCCGTGGGGGGCGAGGAGGTCGTCGGCCAGGTCGAGGGCGAAGGCGGTGAGTTCCACCGACTTGGCGCGGACGGCGGCGATCCCGGCGCGTTCCAGCTGGTCGAGGCCGACCCGGACGGGGACCATGGCGACGATGGGCGGGGTGCCGGAGATGAGTTGCCGGATCCCGGGGTCGGGCTGGTACCCCTGGCCCATGGCGAAGGGGTCGGCGTGGCCCATCCAGCCCTGGACGGGTTGGCGCAGGGCCTGCGGGTGGCTGCCCTGGTGGCGGGTGGCGAGGTAGGCGAAGGCGGGTGCCCCGGGGCCGCCGTTGAGGTACTTGTAGCAGCAGCCGACGGCGAGGTCGACGCCCCACGCGTCGAGCTCGAGTTCCACCGATCCGGCGGAGTGGGAGAGGTCGAAGAGGACGAGGGCGCCGGCGTCGTGGACGGCGCGGGTGATGGCGGCGGCGTCGGCGAGGTGGCCGGAGCGGTAGGCGACGTGGCTGAAGGTCGCGAGCGCCGTGCGGGGGCCGACGGCGGCGCGGACCTGGTCGGGGGTGATCCCGGAGGCGGGGTCGGTCTCGATCCAGCGCAGGGTGAGGCCGGTCTCGGCGGCGATGCCTTCGAGGACGAAGCGGTCGGTGGGGAAGTTGTCGGTGTCGCAGACGATCTCGTCGCGGCCCTCGGCCTGTCCGGCGGCGGCGGCGGCGCGGACGAGCTTGTAGAAGAGGACGGTGGTGGAGTCGGCGACGACGGTCTGTCCGGCGGCGGCGCCGAGGGCGACGCGGCCGATCTGGTCACCCAGCTGGGTCGGCCAGTCCATCCAGCCGCCGTGGGGGCCTTCGGTCCAGCCCTGGATGAGCCGGCCGCCCCACTCCTGGCGGAGGAAGGTGTCGAGGGCCGCGGGGGTGGCCGTCAACGGCCGGCCGAGGGAGTTGCCGTCGAGGTAGGAGGTGACGGCGGGGGCCGCGTCGAGGAGGAACTCGTCGCGGTAGGGGGCCAACGGGTCGGCGGCGTCGAGCGCGGCTGCGCGCTGGGTGTGGGTCACGTCTCTCCTCAGGCTGCTGGGGGCTGACCGTAGCGTGGACGGCGTGTCCCTCGTCGTGCGTCACGTCCTGTTCCCCGGCCGCCACCACCTCGTGACGTCCTTCCAGACGCGGTACCTGCGTTCTCTGCTGGCCGGGGAGCTCGTGGACTCCGCGGGGGTTGCGGTGGTGTGCGCGGTCGACGCGGACGTGGTGTGGGCGGTGACGTCGGCGACGCACAGCGGGACGCGGCGCAACCCGCTCCCGGGTCACCGGCGGGAGGCGATGGTGGAGCGGGTGTCCGCGGTGGAGGGGTTGGCGTCGTTGGTGGCGCCGGTCGCGGACGTCCCGGCCAGTCCGCGGTTCGCGCGGACGGTGCTGGCGAGCGTGGAGCTGTCGACGGGGGTCGCGGCGTCCCCGGAGGACACGGTGCTGGCGTGTTCGACCCCGGGGGTGGCGGCGATGTACGCGGAGCTGGGGTTCCGGGTGGTGGCGGTGGAGGACGGGGACCCGGCGGGTCCGGCGCGTCCGTGGGACGTGCTGGAGATGGTGGCCGCGGGGGACGGGCGCTGGCGGGAGCTGGCGCACCCGGAGGTGGTGCGCTTCTACGACCGGTACGGGCTGGCGGCGCAGGTGGCGTTGATCCACGCGGATCCGACGGTCTCGACGGAAGGGGACCTGACGTCGACGCGGGACTACCGCAGCTACACGGCGGCCTTCGACGACGCCTCGGACCGCAAGTGGGAGCTGGTGTCGGCGTTCGTGGAACCGGGGCGGGTGGTGGACCTGGGCTGCGCGGCGGGGGGTCTGCTGGAGCGGGCGGCTCGGGACCCGCGGTTGGCGGAGTCGGACCTCTACGGGGTGGACGTGTCGCGGCACCTGGTGGCGGAGGCGGAGCACCGCCGGGCGCAGGGGGTGTTCGCCCACCCCAACGTCTTCTTCGCGCAGCGCAACCTGTTGCGCTCGGCGGTCTTCCCGGTGGCGTCGGTGAGCACGACGCTGACGGTGGCCCTGACCCACGAGATCGCCAGCTACGGCGCGGGGCGGGCGGACCTGGAGCGGTTGGCGGAGCGGATCTTCGAGCACACGGCGCCGGGCGGGGTGTGGGTCTGTTCCGACGTGCTGGGTCCGCGGGAGGGTGACCGGCTGGTGCACCTGGTGCTGGACGGGGTGGGTGCGGGGGTGGTGCCGCGGGACCTGGCCGGTCTGGACGGTGGGGACGTGGCGGCCGTGGTGGGCGCGATGTCGCCGGCGGAGCGGCTGGTGCAGTTCGCGCAGGACTTCCCGGCGCTCTCCGGCGGGCGGTGCGACGTGCGGTGGGTCGGGGACGGGGTGGCGGAGCTGACCCTGCGGGCGGCGATGGAGTTCCTCACCACGCGCGACTACGTCGACAGCTGGCTCTCGGAGTGCCACGAGCGGTTCTGCGACATGACGTGGCCGGACTGGGTCGAGCTGCTGGAGGGGGTGGGGTTCGGGGTGGAGCCGGTGAGCGGGGCGTGGCGCAACGAGTGGCTGGTGGAGAACCGGCTGTCGGTGGGGGCGTCGGTGCGGGACGCGGTGACGGGTGCGGAGCTGGCCTGGCCGCAGACGCACGTCACGTTCGTGGTGCGGCGCCCTCGGTGACCGGCCGGCAACGCGCCGACGTCGAATCCACCGCGCGATCCCGGGTCTGCGGGTTACTGTCGAACGCATCCACCCAGAGGGGAGATGCGCCATGACGGAGCCCCAGCGCCGCTTCGGCGGCGGAGGTGAGCGGGACGCCCGCCACCTCACCGCTCTCGAGGAACAGCTCGGAGCCGCCCGGACCCGACTCGCTCAGGTCAGTGCCCAGAACGACCGCCTCGCCACGACGCTGCGCGAGGCACGGGACCAGATCGTCGCGCTGAAGTCGGAGGTGGACCGCCTCGGTCAGCCGCCCGCGCAGTTCGCGACGTTCCTGGAGGCCGCCGGTGAGGGCACCGCCGACATCATGTCGGCGGGTCGGCGGATGCGGGTGGCGGTGAGCCCGGCGATCGACCTGGACTCGTTGAAGCCCGGCCAGGACGTGATGGTCAACGAGGCCATGAACGTGGTGGCGGCGTTCGACTACGAGCGCACGGGCGAGCTCGCCTCGGTCAAGGAGATCCTGCCCGACGGCCGGGTCCTGGTGCTCGCGCGCGCCGACGAGGAGCGCGTCGTGCGCCTGGCCGGTCCGTTGATGGACGGCCCGCTGCGGATCGGGGACTCCCTGACCATCGACACCCGGTCCGGGTTCGCCTTCGAGCGGATCCCGAAGGCGGAGGTCGAGGAGCTGGTCCTCGAGGAGGTCCCGGACATCGACTACGAGGACATCGGTGGTCTCGGGCCGCAGATCGAGGCGATCCGCGACGCGGTGGAGCTGCCGTTCCTGCACGCGGACCTGTTCCGCGAGCACGGCCTGCGCCCGCCGAAGGGGATCCTGCTCTACGGCCCGCCCGGGTGCGGGAAGACGCTCATCGCGAAGGCCGTCGCGAACTCGCTGGCCAAGAAGGCCGCGGAGCTGCGGGGCGAGAGCCAGGCCAAGAGCTACTTCCTGAACATCAAGGGTCCGGAGCTGCTGAACAAGTACGTCGGCGAGACCGAGCGCCACATCCGGCTGATCTTCGCCCGGGCGCGGGAGAAGGCGAGCGCCGGGACGCCGGTGGTGGTGTTCTTCGACGAGATGGAGTCGTTGTTCCGGACCCGCGGGTCGGGGGTGTCCTCGGACGTGGAGACGACGATCGTGCCGCAGCTGCTGTCGGAGCTGGACGGGGTGGAGCGCCTGGAGAACGTCATCGTGATCGGCGCCTCGAACCGGGAGGACATGATCGACCCGGCGATCCTGCGCCCGGGCCGGCTGGACGTGAAGATCAAGATCGAGCGTCCGGACGCGGAGAGCGCGGGGCAGATCTTCGCGAAGTACCTGACGCCGGACCTGCCGTTGCACGCGGACGACGTCGCGGTGAACGGGGGGACGAAGCAGCTCACGGTCGAGGCGATGATCCGGGCGACGGTGGAGCGGATGTACACCGAGAGCGAGGAGAACGAGTTCCTCGAGGTGACGTACGCGGGTGGTGACAAGGAGGTCCTGTACTACAAGGACTTCAACTCGGGCGCGATGATCCAGAACATCGTGGACCGGGCGAAGAAGATGGCGATCAAGGACCTGCTGACCCTGAACCAGAAGGGGGTGCGGGTGGATCACCTGATGAGTGCGTGCGTGGACGAGTTCAAGGAGAACGAGGACCTGCCGAACACGACGAACCCGGACGACTGGGCCCGGATCTCGGGCAAGAAGGGTGAGCGGATCGTCTTCATCCGCACGTTGATGCAGGGGAAGAAGGGCACGGAGGCGGGCCGCTCGATCGACACGGTCGCCAACACCGGCCAGTACCTGTAGGTCGCGGCTCCTCCGGTGGTGCGCAGGGCCGTCCCCGTCAGCGGGGGCGGCCTTCCGCGCGTCCGGTCTCCCACCAGCGCGGCCAGGCGGCGAGGAGGGCGCGGGTGTCGGGGACGAAGGGCCAGGTGGGGTCCTCGAGGCGGTCGCGCAGGGTGGCGGGGTCCTCCCACCAGCCGGCGGCGACCTCGCTGGGTTGCAGGGTGAGGGGGGTCCCGTCCCAGTCGGCGTCGTAGACGTGGGCGAGGTAGTGGGTGGTGTCGTCGCGGTACCAGGTGGTGGTGACGGGGCGCAGGTCGGCGTCGACGCCGAGTTCTTCGCGCAGTTCGCGGTGGGCGGCGTGCAGGGGGGTCTCGCCGGCGTCGACGACGCCACCGGCGAGGCAGTCGTGGGCGCCGGGGTTGAGGTCCTTGACGTCGGTGCGGCGGTGCACGAAGACGCGTCCGGTGGCGGGGTCGCGCAGCAGGACGCCGGTGGCGGCGTGGGGGAGGTTGCGGGCGCGGACCTCGGCGCGTGGGGCACTCCCGGTGACCCGTCCGGCACGGTCCGTCGGGTCGTAGAGGTCGACGAGTTCCTGGCCCGGAGTGCTCACCCGTTCGAGGGTAGGGACCGGTGTCCGGTGTGCGACCCAGGGGGGAGGGGCAGGTGTCGAAGACCACGCCTGAGGTGGACCCGTGGACGCTCGGGCAAGCCCTAGTGTGACCAGGTGCGAGCCCACCTCACGACTCCGCGCCCGTCCCGGCGTCCCCTCCGTGCCCTGTCCGCCGTCGCCGTCGGAGCCTCCTTCGTGCTGGTCGCCTCGGCGTGCAGCAAGGACGAGGCTCCGGCGTTGTCCACGGCGACCGTCGCCCGGGGTGACGTCGCGGAGGTCGTCGACGCGCCGGGGACGGTGCAGCCGCGGGCCTCGGCGGTGGTGAAGTCCCCGGCGGCGGGGACGGTGGCGACGTTGAACGTGAGCGACGGCCAGCAGGTCGCGGCCGGTGACGTGCTGATGACGATCGACTCCCCGTCGGCGGTGTCGAACCTGGCGCAGGCGAAGCAGGCCGACGAGGACGCCGCGGCGTCGGGGTCCTCGGGGTCCGGCTCGGCGAAGAGCGCCTCGCAGGTGGCGGCGCAGCAGCGCAAGGCGGCGGCGGACGCGGCGGCGCGCTTCTCCGAGGCGGAGACCCAGGCGCAGGCCATCGCGGACCCCGCGGCGCGGGCGGCGGCGCTGGCGGCCGTGCAGTCCTCGCGGACGCAGTACCAGCTGCTGGCCTCGCAGACGCAGGCCCTGGTGGACCAGGTGAACGCGGGGCTGGGGAACCTGGACACGGCGGTGTCGTCGTTGGGTCAGGCCCAGCGCGTGCAGACGCGGGCGGCGGTCTCGGCGGCGCAGGCCACGGTGGACGCCCTGGTGGTGAAGGCGCCGATCTCGGGAAAGGTGTCGCTGTCCGCGACGGGGGGTTCGGGGTCGGCGAACCTGCCCGCGGGGGCCGAGGCGCTGCTGGCGGGCAGCGGCGTGTCGTTGCCGGCCGCGGCCGCCGGGTCGGACTCCGGCGCGGCGGGTGCCCCGGTGCTGGCGCAGGGCGCGGCCGTGGCGTCGGGGGCGACGGTCCTCAACGTCATCGACGCGTCGACGCTGAGCCTGACGGCGGACGTCGACGAGACGGACGTGCTGACGGTGAAGCCGGGGATCGGGGCCGACGTGAACATCGACGCGGTGCCCGGGGCGAAGTACCACGGGACGGTCACGAGCATCGACCCCACGCCCAAGGGCGGCGGGGGGAGCTCGGTGACGTACACGGTCCGCCTGAGCTACGACGGCGGGACGGGCGGCGACGGCACCCCGGCGGCGACGCCGTTGCCGGGCATGTCGGCGACGGTGTCGCTGGTCGTGCAGGAGGTGGACGACGTCGTGGAGGTCCCGGCCGCGGCCGTGGTGCGGGCCGGGTCCGACAACGGCGCGAAGGACTCCGACACCGTCTGGATCGTCTCCGGCGGCAAGGCGGAGCGGCGCGCGGTGACCGTGGGGGTCCGGGGGGAGACCGACGTGGAGATCACCAAGGGTCTCGACGGCGGCGAGGAGGTCGTCACCGAGGGCGCGGCCGGCGTGAAGCAGGGACAGCAGGTCTCGTGACCCGTCCCGACACGGGCCACCCGCAGGACACCCACGAGACCCACGAGAACCACGAGAACCACGACCAGGAGCACGCGCTGATCCCGTCCCCCGAGCACCACCCGACGCTGCGCGCGGCCGCGATCGAGGCGGTCGAGGTCACCCGGTCCTACCGCTTCGGGGACACGACGGTCGACGCGCTGCGGGGGGTGACCTTCACCGTCGCGGAGGGGGAGTACGCCGCGATCGTGGGCCCCAGCGGATCGGGCAAGTCGACGCTGATGCACCTGCTGGGCTGCCTGGACCGTCCGACGTCGGGGGTCCTGCGCGTCGGTGGGCGCAACATCGCCGACCTGGGCGACGCGGAGCTCGCGGAGCTGCGCAACAAGGAGATCGGGTTCGTGTTCCAGGCCTTCCAGTTGCTGCCGCGCTCCAGCGCGATCGACAACGTGGCGTTGCCGCTGCTGTACCGCGGCGTCAAGGGCAGCGAGCGGCGCGACATGGCGGCCGAGGCGCTGAAGGCGGTGAACCTGGGGCACCGCCTGACCCACCGGCCCACCCAGATGTCCGGTGGTGAGCAGCAGCGGGTGGCGATCGCGCGGGCGCTGGTCGGCGAACCGCGGATCCTGCTCGCCGACGAACCCACCGGCAACCTCGACTCCAAGAACGGGGCCGAGGTGATGCGCATCCTGGAGGAGCTGAACTCCGCCCGGGGCGTCGCGGTGGTCCTCGTCACCCACGACGACGAGGTCGCCGGCCGGGCGCGCCGTCAGGTCCGGGTGCGTGACGGCCTGGTGGAGCGCGACACGGCGGACGGAGCCGGCGCGTGAAGGGCTTCGAAGCGTTCCGCGTCGCACTGGACGCGTTGCGCGGCAACCGGATGCGCAGCCTGCTCACGATGCTCGGCATCATCATCGGCATCGCCGCCGTCATCGTCGTGGTCTCCATCGGGTCCGGGGCGCGCAACCAGATCGAGTCCCAGGTCGAGGGTCTCGGCTCCAACCTGATCCTCGTGGTGCCCGGGCAGTTCGACACCAACAACCTCGGTTCCAACGCTCCCTCGACGTCGACGATGCAGGTCCAGGACGGCAAGGTCCTCGCCGACGTGGTCGGCGACGAGAGCGCCGTCACGGCGCGGGTGTCCACGGGCGCGCAGGTGCGGGCCGGGACGGTCGAGCGGTTCGTCACCATCCAGGGCGCGGACCAGAACCTGCCCCGGGTCCTGACCCGCCCGGTCGCCGAGGGCCAGTACTTCACCTCCGTCGACGTCGACGCCCGCCGCCGGGTCGCGGTGCTGGGCTCGCAGGCGGCGCAGAACCTCTTCCCCGGCGCGGACCCGCTGGGCCGTCAGATCACGGTGGCGGGCACCCGCTTCCAGGTGATCGGGGTGCTGCGGGAGAAGGGGGAGAGCTTCGGGGTCTCCCAGGACAACGAGATCCACATCCCGATCACCACGGCCCAGCGGTTGTTCTCCCTCGACCGCGTCGACGCGTTCGCGGTGAAGGCGCCGTCCTCCGACGTCGTCCCGGCGCTGTCGGACAAGCTGTGGCGGGCGATGAAGGCGCAGTACCCGGACCAGACGTTCAGCGCGGTCACCCAGACCCAGATCCTCGGCGTCATCGGCCAGATCCTCGGTCTGCTGACGGCGGTGCTGGCCGCGATCGCGGGGATCTCGCTGCTCGTGGGCGGGGTCGGGGTCTCCAACATCATGCTCGTCTCGGTGCGCGAACGGACCCGGGAGATCGGGCTGCGCAAGGCCCTCGGCGCCCGCCAGCGCGACGTCCTCGTGCAGTTCCTCGTCGAGGCCGTCCTGCTGACCAGCGTCGGCGGGATCATCGGCATCCTCATCGGGGTGGCCGGGTCGATCGCGGTGAACCAGCTCTCCCCGCTGCCGGCGTCGATCGAGTGGTGGAGCCCGGTGGTGGCGTTCGTCGTCTCCGCGGCCGTCGGCATCTTCTTCGGGGTGTTCCCGGCGCGTCGGGCGGGACGCCTGGACCCGGTCGTCGCGCTGCGCACGGAGTAGCCGTCGCGCTGCGCACGGAGTAGCCGTCGCGCTGCGCGCGCAGTAGCCGTCGCGCCCCGTACGCAGGGCGCCGCATAGGGTCCTCGGCATGACAGTCAGGCGTGTGACCGGGATCGAGACCGAGTACGGCATCTCGGTGCCGGGGGACCCGGGCGCCAACCCGATGCTGCTCTCGGCCCAGGTCGTCAACGCCTACGCCTCGCCCGCGACGGGCTCGATGCGCAGCTCCCTCACGGGCGGTTCGCGGGCCCGCTGGGACTACGAGGACGAGGCGCCGCTGCGCGACGCGCGCGGCTACGAGATCGTCCGCGGCAAGGCCCACCCCTCGCAGCTGACCGACGCGCCGGGCCGTTCGCCGGGGACGAGGCGGGCCGCGCCCAACGCCTCCGACGTCGTCACCGCGGAGACCGAGGACCCGACGATGGCCAACGTCATCCTCACCAACGGGGCCCGCTTCTACGTCGACCACGCCCACCCCGAGTACTCCTCACCCGAGATCCTCACCCCGCGCGACGCGGTGCTGTGGGACCGGGCGGGGGAGCTGATCCTCCTCGACGCGCTGCGCCGGGTCGCGGCGACGCCCGGCCTGACCCCGGTGACGATCTACAAGAACAACACCGACGGCAAGGGCGCCTCCTACGGCACCCACGAGAACTACCTGATGAACCGCTCGACGTCCTTCACCGACGTCGTGCGCCACCTCACCCCCTTCTTCGTCTCCCGGCAGGTGTTCACCGGGGCCGGTCGGGTGGGGATCGGGCAGGACTCCGCCCGGCCCGGGTTCCAGATCAGCCAGCGCGCGGACTTCTTCGAGGTCGAGGTGGGGCTGGAGACCACCATGAAGCGCCCGATCATCAACACCCGCGACGAACCGCACGCCACCGTGGAGAAGTACCGCCGGCTGCACGTGATCATCGGCGACGCGACGATGTGCGAGGTCGCGACGCTGCTCAAGATCGGTACGACCTCCCTGGTCCTGGCCATGCTCGAGGCGGGAGCGCTCGAGGGTGGCCCCGCCGGGGACCTGCAGCTCGCCGAACCCGTCCGCGCCCTGCACGAGGTCTCCCACGACCCCGGCCTCACCCAGCTCGTCCGGTTGCGCGACGGGCGCCGGATGACCGCGGTGCAGCTGCAGCGGGCCTACCTGGAGGCCGCGCAGGCCTTCGTCGCCGACCGCTACGGCGAGGACGCGGACGCCGACACCGTCGAGGTCCTCACCCGGTGGGAGCAGATCCTCACCAAGCTGGAGACCGACGTGTTCTCCGCGGCCCGCGAGGTCGACTGGATCGCGAAGCTGCGCCTGCTCGAGGGCTACCGCTCCCGCGACGGCCTGGACTGGGACCATGCCCGCCTGGCCGCGGTGGACCTGCAGTGGTCCGACATCCGCCCCGAGAAGGGCCTCTACCTCAAGCTCGCCGAACGTGGCCAGGTCGAGCGCCTCCTGGACCCCGCCGACGTCGCCCGCGCCGTGGAGCACCCCCCGACCGACACCCGCGCCTACTTCCGCGGGGAGTGCCTGGCCCGCTACGGCCCGCGCGTCGCGGCGGCCAGCTGGGACTCGGTGATCTTCGACATCGCCGGGCGGGGCGCCCTGCAGCGCGTCCCCACCCTCGAGCCGTTGCGGGGCACCAAGGAGCACGTCGGGGCGCTGCTGGACCGCTGCGAGACCGCGGAACAACTCGTGGCCGCCCTCACCAACGGGTGACGCAGGCCGCACTTCCGCGCCGGGCAGGCGTGGCGGGGTTAGTGTCGGAACACGACCCGGGTCGCAGGACCCGGGAGGCCGAGCCGTCAGAGGGAGCCAGCCGATGCCTGGACAGGAGCAGCAGCGCCCGAGCCGCCGCGAGGAGGAGGTCGAGGAGACCCCTGCCGTCCCCGCGCAGGGCAGCGCCAGCGCCCAGACCAAGGAGACCGACGCCGACGTCGACGCGCTGCTCGACGAGATCGACGAGGTCCTGGAGTCCAACTCCGAGGAGTTCGTGCGCGGCTTCGTCCAGAAGGGCGGGCAGTAGCCCCTGCCACCCCCGGCGCGAGCCCCTCGTGTCCCACCCGGCTCTCCCGGCACGTTGCGGAGGCGCCGGGTAGGGTCCGAAGGGTGAACCACTCCAGCGATCAGTCAGGACGGTTGCCCGCCGCGTTCCTGCGGCCCGGTTCCTCGTCCTTCACCGACTTCGTCCGCGAGTACTCGCCGGAGATGCTGCCCTCCGCCCGCACGCTGCCCACCACCGGACCGCTGCCCGGTGGGGGACCCGGCGCGGGCGAGGCGCCGCACGCGACGACGATCGTGGCCCTCGTCTTCGCCGACGGGGTGGTCATGGCCGGTGACCGGCGCGCCACCGCCGGGCCCACGATCGCCCAGCGCGACATCCAGAAGGTCTTCCAGACCGACGAGCACTCCTGCGCCGGGATCGCCGGCGTCGCCGGGCTGGCCGTGGAGATGATCCGGCTCTTCCAGGTGGAACTCGAGCACTTCGAGAAGCTCGAAGGCGCCCTGATGTCCTTCGAGGGCAAGGCGAACCGGCTCTCGACGATGATCCGCGCCAACCTCGGCATGGCCATGCAGGGTCTCGCCGTCGTCCCGCTCTTCGCCGGCTACGACCTCGACGCCGGCCGGGGCCGCATCATCGGCTACGACGTGACCGGCGGGCGGTCGGAGGAACGCGACCACCACACCGTGGGGTCGGGGTCGATCTTCGCGCGCGGTGCGCTGAAGAAGCTGTACCGCCCGGGCATGACCGAGGCCGAGACGATCCGCGTCGCCATCGAATCCCTCTGGGACGCAGCCGACGACGACTCCGCCACCGGCGGCCCGGACCTGCTGCGCAAGATCTGGCCCGTCGTGGGCGTCGCGACCCTCCAGGGCTACCGGCGCGTCCCCGACGAGGAACTCGAACCCGTCGTCGAGGCCGTCGTGGCCGGACGGCGCGGCAACCCCGGGGGCAACCCCGGCATCAGCGCCGGCAACGGTGGCGGAGGGAACTGACGATGAGCACGCCGTTCTACGTCTCGCCCGAGCAGTTGATGAAGGACAAGGCCGACTACGCGCGCAAGGGCATCGCCCGCGGACGCGCGGTCGTCGTCCTCGCCCACGCCGACGGCATCGCCTTCGTCTCCGAGAACGCCTCCCGGGCGCTGCACAAGATCTCCGAGATCTACGACCGCGTCGCCTTCGCCGCCGTCGGCAAGTACAACGAGTTCGAGAACCTGCGCGTCGCCGGCGTCCGCTACGCCGACGTCCGCGGCTACTCCTACGACCGTTCCGACGTCACCGCCCGCGGCCTGGCCAACGCCTACGCGCAGACCCTCGGGGCGATCTTCACGACCGAGTCGAAGCCCTACGAGGTGGAACTCGTCGTCGCCGAGGTCGGACGCACCCCCGAGACCGACCAGATCTACCGCCTCACCTACGACGGGTCCGTCGCCGACGAGCACGGCTACGTCGCCATGGGCGGTTCCGCCGACCAGATCGCCACCAAGCTCGGCGAACGCTGGCACGCCGGGCTCACCCTGGCCGAGGCCGTCCAGCTCGCCGTCGAGGCCCTCGGCTCCGACGCCGCGGCCGAGGCCGCCGGCTCCGGACCGCGCCGGATCGCCCCCGACCACCTCGAGGTCGCCGTCCTCGACCGCACCCGCGACCGGCGGACGTTCCGCCGCCTCACCGGCCCCGTCCTCGCAGGACTGCTCGCCCCGGCGGACTGACCGCTCCGGTCGGCTCGACGCGTTTCGCTGCGCCGCACGGCGCCCGAGTGCCTAAGGTGGGGAAATGGATCGCCGGATCTTCGGGATCGAGACCGAGTTCGGAGTCACCTGCGCGTTCGAGGGACAGCGCAAGCTGTCCCCGGACGAGGTGGCCCGCTACCTGTTCCGCAAGGTCGTGTCGTGGGGACGTTCGAGCAACGTGTTCCTGAAGAACGGCGCACGCCTCTACCTCGACGTGGGCTCGCACCCCGAGTACGCCTCCCCGGAGTGCGACGACATCCGCCAGCTCGTCGTCCACGACCGGGCGGGGGAGCGGACCCTCGAAGGCCTGCTCGTCGACGCCGAACGACGTCTCGAGGAGGAGGGGATCGCCGGTGAGGTGTTCCTCTTCAAGAACAACACCGACTCCGCGGGCAACTCCTACGGCTGCCACGAGAACTACCTGGTGTCGCGGCACGGGGAGTTCGGTCGCCTCTCCGACGTCCTCATCCCCTTCCTCGTCTCGCGCCAGCTGATCGTCGGGGCCGGCAAAGTCGTGCAGACCCCCCGCGGCGCGGTCTACTCCCTCTCCCAGCGCGCCGACCACATCTGGGAGGGCGTCTCCTCCGCCACCACCCGCAGCCGCCCCATCATCAACACCCGCGACGAACCGCACGCCGACGCCGAGCGCTACCGGCGCCTGCACGTCATCGTCGGCGACTCCAACATGTCCGAGACCACGACGATGCTGAAGGTCGGCGCCACCGACCTCGTGCTGCGGATGATCGAGGAAGGCGTCGTGCTGCGGGAGATGACCATGGAGAACCCCATCCGGGCCATCCGGGAGATCAGTCACGACATGACGGGGCGCAAACCCGTTCGTCTCGCCAACGGCCGTGAGGCCTCCGCGCTGGAGATCCAGGAGGAGTACCTGGAGAAGGCGAAGGAGTTCGTCGAGCACCGCGGGCTGCAGACGCCCAACGTCAAGCGGGTCCTGGACCTGTGGGAGCGGGCGCTGCGGGCCGTCGCGACGCAGGACTTCTCCCTGGTGGACCACGAGGTCGACTGGGTCATCAAGAAGAAGCTGCTCGACCGCTACATGGCCAAGCACGACCTGCCGCTGACCTCGCCGCGCATCGCGCGCCTCGACCTCGCCTACCACGACATCCACCGCAAGCGCGGCCTGCACTACATGCTCGCCGACCGCGGGATGGCCGACCGGGTCTGCTCCGACATCGAGGTGTTCGAGGCGATGAGCGTCCCGCCGCAGACGACCCGCGCCAAGCTGCGGGGCGACTTCGTGCGCGCGGCGCAGGAGAAGCGCCGCGACTTCACCGTCGACTGGGTGCACCTGAAGCTCAACGACCAGGCGCAGCGCACGGTCCTGTGCAAGGACCCGTTCAAGGCCGTCGACGACCGTGTGGAACGGCTCATCGACAGCATGTGATCGGTCTCGCGGCGCGGGCACAGGCTCCACGGTTAGGGTGAGGCAGTTCCACCTCGACCGTCACGACTGTGAGGACCTCCGTGCGCCGCCGTACCGCCGTCCTGTCCGCCTCCGCCGCCCTGGCGATGACCCTGCTCGGCGCCTGCGCCTCCGAGGGGGACGCGCCCGACGAGGCAGCGCTGAGCGCGTCGGCGACCGCGTCCGCCAACACGATCGAACCCGCCGTCGACGACGAGAAGCTCGCCGTGACCGTCACCGGTGAGGTGAACCCGACGATCGAGCCGACCGTCGACTTCACCCCGCCGCTGACCGTCACGCAGACCTCGCGCAAGGTCGTCGCCCCCGGCACCGGGGCCGAGGTCACGGCCACCGACGAGGTCGAGTTCGCCTACGTCCTCTACGCCGGTTCCACCCACGACAAGCTGGACTCCAGCTACGGCAAGACCAACGCCCGCTTCACCCTCGCCGAGATCACCAAGGGACTCGCCCGCGGGTTCGTGGGGACCAAGGTCGGGGACCGCCTCGTCATCGCCATCGCCCCCGCCGACGGCTTCGGCGACTCCGTCAGCCAGTTCGGCAAGGAGAACGTCGACGCCTCCACGACCATCGTCATGGTCGCCGACGTCGTCCGCGTCATCCCCTCGATGGCCGAGGGCACCCCGGTGACGCCGCCCGCGGACCTGCCCGTCGTGACCTACGACGACAAGAAGGTCCCCACCGGCTTCACCGTCTCGAACCCGAGCCCGCCCGCCGACACGATCGTGCAGCCGCTCATCCAGGGCACCGGCGCACCGTTGACCCCGGGCATGAACGTCAAGATGCAGTACGTCGGCGCGACGCTGGCCGACGGCAAGGTCTTCCAGACCTCGTGGACCTCCCAGGCCTTCGAGACCCAGATCGGCGTCGGCAAGCTCATCACCGGCTGGGACGAGGGCCTCATCGGCCAGACCGTCGGCAGTCGCGTGCTGCTCGTCATCCCCGCCGCCAAGGCCTACGGCGACGAGCCCACCGGCGGCCAGCCCGCCGGTGCGCTGATCTTCGTCGTCGACATCCTCGACGGCTACTGAGTCCCCACCGACGACGCTGACGTTAGGGTTCCCACCATGACTGAACGCACCAAGCCCGAGATCGACTTCCCCGAGGGCGAGCCGCCGGCCGACCTCGTGATCACCGACGAGATCGTCGGCGACGGCACCGAGGCCACCCCCGGCAAGACCGTCAGCGCGCACTACGTCGGTGTCGCCTTCAGCACCGGCGAGGAGTTCGACTCCTCCTGGAACCGCGGCCAGCCGCTCGACTTCCCCGTCGGCGCGGGCATGGTCATCAAGGGCTGGGACCAGGGCCTGCTGGGCATGAAGGTCGGCGGCCGACGCAAGCTCGTCATCCCGCCGCACCTCGGCTACGGGGACCGCGGCGCCGGCGGCGCCATCAAGGGTGGGGAAACCCTGATCTTCGTCGTCGACCTCGTGGACGTCAGCTAGTCCCCTCGGGTCAGGTCTGCTTCCGGGCGGTGGCTGGCCCTCGTCCTCGGATGCTCCGTTCGCGCTGGTTCGCGGTGGGACTCACGTCCTGGCGTCGGCGCTCACTCCGGACATCCGAGGACGAGGGTCAGCCGCCGCCCTTTTGCGTTGCCCTTCGTGGGACTCCTGAACGGCCACGGGGCCAGCGAGGCTCGATCAGGCGGGTTTCCGGGGCCCGGGCACCACGTTCCCCTTCACGAGGTGAGGAGGCGGGCGGCGTGGCGGCCGGCGGCGGCGGCGGTGAGGAAGGCGGCGCGATCGGTGTCGAGGCCGCGGCCCATGGTCGAGAGGCGCACGGGGCTCGTGGCCAGGGCTTCGTCGAGGCCGGCTCCGGGGACCTCGACGTAGGTGTGGCGCCCGCAGAGGGACCGGGCCTGGTCGCGGACGCCGTCGAAGAACGCGCCGGGGGAGTCGGGGACGACGACGTCGACGGGGGCGAGGGCGACACGCCCGACTGCGGTGAGCGTGTGGTGCGAGACACCGCGGTGGCGGTCGCGGGCGTCGGCCTCGGACACCCGCAGGGCCGCGACGGGACGTCCGCCCAGCACGGCGGCGGCGTTGAGGGCCTCACCCACGGCGACGCCGGAGAAGCCCCAGCGCGATCCCGTCCCCAGGTTGCCGGGGCCCTGCGCGACGACGACGACGTCGGCGCCCGCGACGAGCTTCGCCGCGAGCAGACCGGTGTGGACGGTCGAGGCCTCCAGGTCGCCCCCGAAGGCCTGGCCCGTGCTCACGCAGCTCGTGAGCCACCCCGCCTCCCGCAGCCCGGCGACGGCGCGGGAGAACGCGGCCGGCAGCGCCCCGCCGTCGGTCATCACGTAGACGACCCTCGCGCCGGGGGCCTCGGCACGGACCCCGGCCAGGATCGCGGGCAGCGCGGAGTGCAGGTCGGCGACGACGACGGGGGTGGCGTCGAGGTCGTCGGCGTCGGAGAGCAGGGCGTGGTGCTCCGACTCCTGGTCGTCCACGCCCAGGACCATCGTCTGCAGCGGGGTGTAGCGGGCCTTCACGAGGTGGCCGGGCCCGGCGGGCGGGTCGGCGGGCAACGCGTCGGGCAGCGCGACGACGAGGGCGTAGCCACCCGTTCCCAGGCCCCGGGCCAGCGCGGAGGTGTTGAGCAGCACCCGCTCGCCCGGCTGCGGGGAGCCGACGAGGTCGGGGTGGGCCAGGGCCTTCACCTCGGTGCCCGCCTCGGGCCCCGACGTGAGGGTCACGAACAGCTCCTGGGAACCGGGCCACGACGCCCCGAGTCGCTGGACAGTTGCAGAACGCCACCGGATCGTCACGCTTCGAGCGTACGCAGGGTGCTTCCGAGCGCGGTTCCGGTAGCGTCCGGCTCACCATGACGACGACCCCTGCGACGTCCTCGAGCCCACCGGGTGGGGCGGCCGCGGCTGCCCGCGGAGCCCGTCGCACCGAACGGCTGCTGAACCTCGTGATCGCGCTGTCCGCGACGCGCCGCTGGCTCACCAAGGAGCAGATCCGCACGGCCGTCCCGCAGTACGCCGACTGCGCCACCACCGTCGCCTTCGAGCGGATGTTCGAGCGCGACAAGGAGGACCTGCGCGAACTCGGCGTCCCCCTCGACACCGGCGGCGAGGACCCGCTGTTCGAGGACGAGGCCGGCTACCGGATCGACCGCGAGGCCTACGCGCTGCCCGAGATCCGGTTCACCCCGGGCGAGCTCGCCGTCCTCTCGCTGGCCAGCCGGGTCTGGCAGCAGGCGAGCCTCGCCGGCCCCGCGACCCGCGCGCTGGTGAAGCTGCGCAGCCTCGGCGTCGAACCCGACGAGAGCTCCCTCATCGGCGTGGAACCGCGGGTGCGCACGGCGGAACCCGCCTTCGACCCCCTCTACGCCGCGACCCGCGACAAGACCCCGGTGTCCTTCACCTACCGCCGCGCCGGCGGCGAACCCGCGACCCGCCACGTCGAACCGTGGGCCATCGTCAGCTGGCACGGGCGCTGGTACCTCGTTGGGCACGACCGGGACCGTGCGGACTCGCGGGTCTTCCGCCTGTCCCGGGTCGCCTCCGCGGTCAAGCGGATCGGACGGGCCGGCAGCTACGACGTGCCCGAGGGCATCGACCCGCGCGAGATCGTCGCGGGCAGCATCGGACCCGTCCGGCCGCCCCGGGAAGCACGGCTGCTGGTCACGGAGGGCAGCGGCCTGGCGTTGCGGCGCCGGGCCCGCAGCGTCGAGGCAGGATCCGGGGAGGACGTGGTCGTGGTGGAGGTCAGCGACGTGGAGGTGAGCGCGGACGAGATCGCCGGCTACGGCGCGGACGTCCTGGTCCTCGAACCGCAGGACCTGCGCGACGCCGTGGTGCGCCGACTCCGTGGGGCGGCGGGCGCATGAGCGGCAGCGCGTCGACGGAGCGGCTGTCGCGGTTGCTGGCGATGGTCCCCTACCTGCTCACCCACCAGGGCATCCCGCTGGAGGAGGCCTCGGAGCACTTCGGCATCAGCGACGACGACCTCGTGCACGACCTGGAGCTGCTCTTCGTCTGCGGGACGCCCGGGCACATGCCCGACGACCTCATCGACGCCCGCTGGGACTCCGGGCGGGTCTACCTCTCCAACGCCGACCCGATCGCGCGCCCGGCCCGCCTCGGCGTCGACGAGGCCGTCGCCCTGCTCGTGGGTCTGCGCACGCTGGCCCAGGTCCCCGGTCTGCACGACCGCGAGGCCCTCGAGGGCGCGATGGCGAAGCTGTCGGAGGCGACGGGGGAGGCGGGCCGGGCCGCGGGATCGGTGACCGTGGACGTCAGCTCGGGGGAGGAGAGCGCCGCTGTCCTGGAGACCTGCCGTGCCGCCCTGCGCGAGCACCGGCGCCTGCACCTGAGCTACCTCGTGCCGAGCCGGGACGAGCGCACGGAACGCGACGTGGACCCGATGCGGCTGGTGAGCGTGGAGGGACGCTGGTACCTGGAGGCGTGGTGCCACCGCGCCGAGGGTGTCCGGTTGTTCCGGGTCGACCGGATCGAGTCCGCCGAGGTCCTCGACGTCGACGGGACCCCACCGACGCAGGCGGTCTCGCGCGACGTGGGCTCCGACCTGTTCGAGCCCAGCCCGGACGACCTCGTCGTCACCATCGACCTGGCCCAGCAGGCCGCGTGGGTCGTCGACTACTACCCCGTCGACTCCGTCGAGGACGCGCCGGAGGACGGCTGGGAGGACGCCGCCCTGCGCGTGAGGCTCCGCACGGCGGACACGCACTGGGTGCACCGGCTGCTCCTGCGCCTCGGCGCCGGCGCCCGCGTCGTCGACCCGCCGGAGCTGGCCGTGGACGTGCGCAACGGCGCCCTGGCCGCCCTGGAGCGGTACCGCTGAGCCGTTTCGGCGACTGTCTGTAACGAAGTGAACGCACAAGGTCACGGCATGTGTCAAGGTTGGGCCGAAAGGGCGTTCAAGGGATCGCGAGGACGTGCCGAAGCAGTGGTTGTCGGACGGCGGAAAGCGTCCGCCGGACCTACACCACGAAACGGAAGGTGCTCGAGATGACCACGATCAAGGCTTCCTGCCCCTGCTGCGGCGACGTTGAACTGACCCCGAAGCAGGTCCGCCTCGTGGTGTGCTCCGCCAAGGAGCGGTCGTTCTACGCCTTCGGTTGCCCGAAGTGCAAGGACGAGGTCCGCAAGCCCGCCGGCGAGGACGTCGTCGCGCTGCTCGTCTCCGGCGGGGTCGCCGTGGAGCGTTGGACCATCCCCGCCGAGGCCATGGAGGAGCACAACGGCTCGACCATCGCCTGGGACGACGTCCTGGACTTCGCCCTCGTGCTCGACTCCTGCGACGACCTCGCCTCGCTGGCCGCCCGCGGCCTGCGCACCGTGCGCTGACGCACCCCCACACTCCCCGAGAGCCGCTCCGCGGACGCCACGGCGTCCGCAGGGCGGCTCTCGTGCTTCCTGGGTGTTCACCGGGAGTGTGCCCAGGAGACGCCTCAGGGGAGGTGTTCGGGCGACTCGACGCGCATGCTTGTCCCACAGACGGCTTCGATCGACGTACGATGGCCGCGCTTCGTCCAACCCTGGAGGACTGATGTTCCGCAACCTCGTCGACCACCCCTGGGTGCTCGTCATCCTCGTCGTGCTGATCATCGCGCTGTTCGGCAGCAAGCGTCTGCCCGACGCCGCGCGTGGCCTCGGCCGCTCGATGCGCATCTTCAAGTCCGAGGTCAAGGAGATGAAGAACGACGGCAAGGAGGAGACCACGAAGTCTCCGACCACCGCCGGCCTCGACTCCGAGCCCACGGCCCTCGAAGCCAAGCTGGCCGCCGAAGAGGCGCAGGCCAAGGCGGCGTCCGAGCACCAGACGCGCGCGTCCTGACCCGCCGCACCGCCTGAGATCGCATCCCTGACATGGCCGTCACCACCGTCCGACGACGCTCCTCCAAGGATCCCGAGGGGCGCATGCCCCTCATGGACCACCTGAAGGAGCTGCGCAACCGCGCCGTCAAGGCCGGTATCGCCCTGTTGATCGGCAGCATCCTGGGCTGGTTCTTGTGGCGCGGGTGGAACGAGCCGTTCTGGGGTCTGCCCAGCTTCCACGGCGGGATCTTCGGTCTCATCCAGGACCCGCTGGTCAAGGCTGCGGCGGCCAAGAACCTGAGCAACGTCAGCATCAACTTCGGTCAGGTCGGGTCTGCCTTCGACTTCGCCATCAAGGGTGCGATCTGGGTCGGTGTCATCGCCTCGAGTCCGTTCTGGCTGTGGCAGTTCTGGGCGTTCATCACGCCGGGGCTGACCCGGAAGGAACGTCGCTACGCGGTGGGGTTCATCTCCGCTGCGGTGCCGCTGTTCCTCCTCGGGGCGGGGATCGCCTACAGCGTTCTGCCGAACGCAGTCCGGTTCCTCATCGACTTCACCCCCGAGAACGGGTCGAACGTCATCGACTCGTCGATCTACCTCAGCTTCACGATGCGCATCATCCTGGCCTTCGGCGTCGGGTTCCTCATGCCGGTGGTCCTGGTCGGGCTCAACTTCGCTCACCTGCTGTCCGGCAAGGCGATCCTGAAGCAGTGGCGCATCAGCGTCTTCCTGAGCTTCCTCTTCTCCGCGATCGTGACGCCGACGTCCGACATCACGACGATGCTGCTGCTCGCCTGCCCACTGCTCATCCTCTTCGCCGTCGCCACGGTCATCTGTCTCCTCAGTGACCGACGCCGTGCCAAGAACTCTGACGAGCCGGACTACACGAACCTCAGCGACGACGAAGCCAGCGCCATCTGACCCGATGACCTCTCGGGGGCGGGTCGGCCTCCTCGTGAACCCGACGGCGGGTCGCGGGGTTGGTCGTGTCGCTGGTGCCCACGTCCTCTCCACCCTGCACCGCCTCGGTCACTCGGTGACCGACCTCTCGGGCCTCGACTTCGCCTCCTCCGCTCGCGCCGCGCGCGAGCGGGCGGGCGAGTTCGAGGCCCTCGTCGTGGTCGGGGGCGACGGTCTGGTGCACGCCGGGCTCGAGGCCGTCGCCGGCACGTCGACCGCCCTGGGCATCGTCCCCGCCGGCACCGGCAACGACCTGGCCCGCGGGCTCGACCTCCCGCTGGGTGATCCGGTGCGTTCGGCGGAGCTCGTCTCCACGGCCCTGCACGAGGGGCGGTCGCGGACGGTCGACGCCGTGCGGGTGGGGTCGAACTGGTTCGGCAGCATCCTCGCCTCCGGTGTCGACGCCCTCATCAACGAACGCGCCAACTCCTGGCGCTGGCCGCGCGGGCCCGCGCGCTACACCCTGGCCGCGGTGCGGGAGCTCGCCGTCGTCCGGGGGCTGCCGATGCGGATCACCCTCGACAGCACCACCGTCGAGCAGGAGTGCCTGCTCGTCGCCGTCGCCAACACCCGCAGCTACGGCGGCGGCATCCTCATGGCCCCCGACGCCGACCCGACGGACGGGCTCCTCGACGTCGTCGTCGTGGACCGCCTGCCACCGATCGCCGCGTTGCAGCTCTTCCCCCGGGCTCGTCGGGGTGCGCACCTGAAGCTGCCCGCCGTCCACGTCCACCGGGTCCGCAGCGTCACCCTCGAGGTCCTCCCCGGCGCAGCGCAGCCGCACCCCCACGCCGACGGCGAACCGTTCGGGCACCTCCCCGTCACCTGCACCGTGGTACCGGGCGCGCTGCGGGTGCTCGGCTGACGTACTGTCAGCCCATGGCGAGCCCCGCGGAACGCTACGCGGCAGCGCGCCGTCGCACCGAAGATTCCAGGACCGAGCTGGCACAGTTCGCGAGCACGGTGGGCTTCGAGCTCGACGGCTTCCAGCTGCAGGCGTGCCAGGCCCTGGAAGCAGGTCGCGGCGTCCTCGTCGCCGCCCCCACCGGCGCGGGCAAGACCGTCGTCGGGGAGTTCGCGGCGCACCTGGCGTTGCAGACCGGTCGCAAGGCGTTCTACACGACGCCCATCAAGGCCCTGTCCAACCAGAAGTACACCGAGCTCGTCGAACGCCACGGCTCCGCCGCCGTCGGCCTGCTCACCGGCGACAACTCCGTCAACGGTGAGGCTCCCGTCGTCGTCATGACGACGGAGGTCCTGCGCAACATGCTCTACGCGGACAGCCCGCTGCTCGACGGCCTCGGCTACGTCGTCATGGACGAGGTCCACTACCTCGCCGACCGTTCCCGCGGCGCCGTCTGGGAAGAGGTGATCATCCACCTGCCCTCGGAGGTGCTGGTCGTCTCGCTGTCGGCGACGGTCAGCAACGCCGAGGAGTTCGGCGCGTGGCTGGACACCGTGCGCGGGGACACCGAGATCGTCGTCTCCGAGCACCGGCCGGTCCCGCTCTGGCAGCACCTCGCCGTCGGGACCCGCCTCTACGACCTCTTCACCGACCCCGACGGCGAGGCCCTGGAGGGCGACGAGGGATCGCTCGTGCCGGGCGCCATCGTCAATCCCGAGCTCGTCGCGATGTCGCGCCAGCAGGTCCGTTCCGACCGGCTCGCCGGACCGGGTGGTCGCGGGCGGCGCCGCAGTCAGCAGCGGCCCGGCCCGGGCGGTCACCGCCCCTCCGGGGTCGGCCGTCCTGCCTCGCGGGCGCAGATCCTGGACACCCTCGACCAGGCCGGGTTGCTGCCGGCGATCACGTTCATCTTCAGCCGCGCGGGCTGCGACGCGGCCGTCCAGCAGTGCGTCGCGTGGGGGTTGCGGCTCACCACGCCCGAGGAGGGGCGGGCGATCCGTGCGATCGCCGAGGAGCGCTGCTCGGAGATCCCCAGTTCCGACCTCGCCGTCCTCGGGTACTGGGAGTGGCTGGACGGGCTGGAGCGCGGACTCGCCGCCCACCACGCCGGCCTGCTGCCGGTGTTCAAGGAGACCGTCGAGCACCTCTTCGCAGCCGGCTACGTCAAGGCCGTCTTCGCGACCGAGACCCTCGCGCTCGGCGTGAACATGCCGGCCCGTTCCGTCGTCCTGGAACGCCTGGTGAAGTGGAACGGGCAGACCCACGTCGACATCACGCCGGGGGAGTACACCCAGCTGACCGGTCGCGCCGGTCGGCGCGGGATCGACGTCGAAGGCCACGCCGTCGTCCTGTGGTCGAACCAGACCGATCCGGAGGCCGTCGCCGGTCTCGCCTCGCGACGCACGTTCCCGCTGCGTTCCAGCTTCCGGCCGACCTACAACATGGCCGTGAACCTCGTGGAGCAGGTCGGCCGCGAACGGGCCCGCGAGATCCTGGAGACCTCCTTCGCGCAGTTCCAGGCCGACCGGGCCGTCGTCGGGCAGGCGCAGAAGATCAGGTCCCAGCAGGAGGCGCTGCGCGGTTACACCGAGGCGATGACCTGCCACCTCGGCGACTTCGGTGAGTACTTCGCGCTCCGCCAGGCCATCAGCGACCGGGAGAAGGAACTCTCCCGGTCCGGGGTCGCGGCGCGGCGCACCGAGGCCCGCGAGTCCATCGAAGGCTTGGGCCGCGGTGACGTGGTGAAGCTCCCCGGTGGGCGGCGCGCGACGTTCGGTGTCGTCCTGGACCTGTTGCCCGGGAAGGGGTTCGACGGGCCGTCCCCGCGCATCCTCAGCCAGGACCGCCAGGTCCGGACCATCGACTCCGGTGAGTTCTCCGGTGCCGTGGAACCCGTGACGCGGGTGCGGATCCCGAAGAACTTCAACTGGCGCTCCCCACAGGAACGTCGCGACCTGGCGTCGTCGTTGCGCAACGCCCTGGCCGAGGTCGGGGGCGGCGACGTCCCGCGCCGCCGCCGGACGTCGACGGCGGGTGAGGACCGGGAACTGGTCACCTTGCGCGACCGGTTGAAGGCCCACCCCTGCCACGGTTGCTCCGAACGTGAGGAGCACGCCCGGTGGGCGGTGCGCGAGGAGAAGCTGCGCCACGACACCCAGGGTCTGCAGCGCAAGATCGAGGGCCGCACGGGCACCATCGCCCGGACCTTCGACCGGGTCTGCGACCTGCTGGCGGAACTGGACTACCTCGGGGCGGACGGGTTGTCCGTCACGGACGAGGGGCGCACGCTGCGCCGGATCAACGCCGAGACCGACCTGCTCGTCGCCCAGTGCCTGCGCCACGGCGCGTGGACCGGGCTGAGCGCCCCCGACCTCGCGGCCGCGGTCTCGACGCTGGTCCACGAGTCGCGCCGCGACGAGGGCGGACGCCCCGACCGCATCCCGCGCAAGGTCGAGGCGGCCATCGCCACGACCCACCGGTTGTGGAGCGACCTCACCGACCGCGAGGACCACCACAAGGTGCCCGCGACCCGCGAACCCGACGCCGGGCTCGCCTGGGCCGTGCACCGCTGGGCCAGCGGGCACCGCCTCGACGAGGTCCTCCGCGAGGCGGACCTGGCCGCGGGTGACTTCGTCCGCCGGTGCAAGCAGCTCGTCGACCTGCTGGACCAGATCGGCATCGCCTCCACGGAGCCCGGGGTGCGCAAGGCGGCGCGGGACGCCGTCGACGCGGTGCGCCGCGGGGTCGTCGCCCACACCTCCCTGACCTGAGCCGTCCCGGGGCCCTCACCGGGGTGCGGCGACGAACCAGGCGGTGGCCTCCACGGTGAACGCCCCGTGGGGGAGGAGTTCCGCGCACCGCCGGCGCAGGGTCTCCCGGGCGCTGGGCCCCAACCGGGCCACGTGGTCCCCGGCCGGCCCGACGCCGAGGGTGTAGGACTCCCACCACGCGTCGAAGGAGTCGTAGCCGACCTCGACCGTGAGCTCGTCGTCGAGGTCGGGCGGCAGGTCCGCACCCCGGAAGAGGTCGGCGAGTTCGCCCTGCACCCTCCCCGACCGACCGGGTTCGCCCCGAGCTGCGGGGTCGAGGCTGCGCACCGCCGTCCAGAACGTGGTCAGCGGGCTGCGTTGCCCGCCGAAGTCCCAGACGCTGGCCGCGACGCGTCCGCCGGGACGGGTCACCCGGCGCATCTCCCGCAGCCCGCCCACCGGGTCGGCCATGAAGTGCACGACGAGTTGCGCGACGCTGAGGTCGAAGGTCTCGTCGTCGTGGGGGAGGAACTCCGCCGCGGCGACGCGCGCGTCCACGCCGGGGAGACGTCGCGCGACCGCAGCGACGGGCTCCGGGGCGGGGTCGACGGCGGCGACGGCCGGCGCACCGAGCACTCCGACGAGTTCCGCGGTGAGCGCGCCGGAACCGCACCCGACGTCCAGGGCACGCTGACCGGGCCGGGGTCCGAGGGCGGCCACCGTCCGCCGGGCGAGGGGGACGGCGAAGCGGCCCATGAACCGGTCGTAGTCCGCGGCGACGTCGAAGGCCATGCTGGACGGTACGCCCGCGCACCTGCGGGGAGCGTGTGGTTGCCTGAGCGCGTGAGCACACTGACCGACACCTTCACCCTCTCCAACGGCGTCGAGATCCCCAAGGTCGGGTTCGGCACCTGGCAGATCCCCGACGGGGACGCCGCCTACGACGCCACCACCACGGCGCTGACGACGGGCTACCGCCACGTCGACTCCGCCCGCGCCTACGGCAACGAGGCCAGCGTCGCCCGCGCCGTGCGCGACAGCGGCCTGGCCCGCGAGGACGTCTTCGTGACCACGAAGCTGCCCGCCGAGATCAAGGACCACGACGAGGCCCTCGCCAGCTTCGAGGCCTCCCTGGCCGACCTGCAGCTCGACCACGTCGACCTCTACCTCGTCCACGCGCCGTGGCCCTGGAGCGAGATGGGCAAGGACTGCCGCGAGGGCAACATCGCGGTCTGGACGGCGCTGGAGGAGATCCACGCCTCCGGACGGGCCCGTTCCATCGGCGTCTCGAACTTCTCCGTGGCCGACCTGGAGTCGCTGACCGCCGCGACGAGCGTGCTGCCGCACGTGAACCAGATCCGCTGGTTCATCGGCAACACCCAGGACGAGACGACGACGTGGTGCAAGGAGAAGGGGATCCTCGTCGAGGGGTACTCCCCGCTGGCCACCGGTGGTCTCGTCGACGACGAGGCGATCGCGGCGGTCGCGGCGAACTACGGCCGCACCGTCGCGCAGGTCTGCCTGAAGTACCTGCTGCAGAAGGACGTCCTGCCGCTGCCCAAGAGCACGACCCCCTCGCGCATCGCGGAGAACGCCGACCTCGACTTCGAGATCTCCGCCGCCGACCTCACGGTCCTGGACGCGCTGCACCGTGACTGACACCGCCCCGGTCGGGAGGGTGCAGGACTGGACCCGGAGCCCGTTCACCGGTGGGGGCCAGACCTACGACTGCTACGAACGGGGTCGGGGACCCGGGGTCGTGCTCGTCCCGGAGGTCCCCGGGTTCACACCCGAGGTCGTCGGGTTGGCCGACCACCTGGTGGCGGAGGGGTTCACCGTCGTCGTCCCCTCGCCGTTCGGCACGCCCGGGCGGGCGGCCAGCACCGGCTACGTCGCGGCGACGGTGGCGAGGCTGTGCGTCGCGAGCGAGTTCCGCGCCTTCGCGCTCGGGGCGCACCGGCCCTTCACCGACTTCCTCCGCGCCCTGGCCTCCGACCTCGCCGGCCGCACGCCGGGCCGGGGCGTGGGGGTCATCGGGATGTGCTTCACGGGAGGTTTCGCGTTGGCCGCGGCCGTCGACGACTCCGTGGGCGCCGCTGTCCTGAGCCAGCCGGCCCTGCCCTTCCCCGTGTCGAGGAGGCACCGGGCCGACCCGGCGACGAGCCCGGCGGAGTTGGACCGGATCGCCGAACGCGCCGCGACGGGTTCGGTGTGCGCCCTGGGTCTGCGCTTCACCCGCGACGCCGCCGTCCCCGCGGCGCGCTTCGCGACGATCTCGGCCCGCCTCGGGGACGCGTTCCGGGTCATCGAACTCGACTCCGGGCCGGGCAACCCCGGCGAGTTCTCGAAGGGCGCCCACTCCGTCCTCACCCACGAGGTCCGCGAGCGCCCGGGTCATCCGGCGTTCGAGGCGCGGGGACAGGTCGTGGGTTTCCTGCGGGAGCGCCTCGGTCAGTCGCGGGGCTGAACGAGGGTGGTGAGGACGCGCTCGACGCTGGACTGGATGCCCCAGCGGTGGACGAGTGCGCCGAGGGCGTCGAGGTCGGCGGGTTCGCGGGGGAGGGTGTCGTCGAGGTCGGGGAGGGGGACGTCGCGGGCGGTGTTGACGACGACGGTCGCGGCGGTGAGGTAGTCGCGGGCGTCGAGGAGCTTGCGGCGCTGGCCGGGGGAGAGGCCGGTGGTGGGGTCGTCGGCGGCGGCGACGAGGGCGGCGAGGTCGCCGTAGCGGTTGATCAGGGCGGCGGCAGTCTTCTCGCCGATGCCGGGGACGCCGGGGAGGCCGTCGGAGGGGTCGCCGCGCAGGACGGCCATGTCGGCGTAGGCCTGGCCGGTGCTGACGCCGTACTTGGTGTGCAGCCAGGGTTGGTCGACGAGGTCGGCCTTGCGGACGCCCTTGCCGCAGTAGACGACGCGGACGCCGAGGTCGTCGTCGACGAGCTGGAAGAGGTCGCGGTCGCCGGTGACGACGTCGACGGGGTCCTTCGAGCGGACGGTGAGGGTGGCCATGACGTCGTCGGCTTCGTAGCCGGGGGCGCCGACGCGGGTGAGACCGAGGGCGGCGAGGACGTCGACGATGACGTCGACCTGGGGGAGCAGCTGGTCGGGGGCTTCCTCGCCACCGTCGGGGGCGACGCGGTGGGCCTTGTAGGAGGGCAGGGCCTCGACGCGGAAGGCGGGGCGCCAGTCGTCGTCCCAGCAGGCGACGAGCCGAGTGGGGCGGTAGGTGGTGAGCAGGTGGGCGAGGGAGTCGAGGAATCCGCGGACGGCGTTGACGGGGGTCCCGTCGGGGGCGGTGATCGACTCGGGGACGCCGTGGAAGGCGCGGAAGTACAGCGAGGCGGAGTCGATCAGCATCAGCTTCTGCGCGGGGGCCCCGGTCGACGACGTCATGGGCTTCACCGTAGGGGGTGGGTGGGGTCCGTCGGATGTCGTGGAGGTTCGGTCCGGATGGGTGACGCCGACGGGCGCCGGACGGGTCAAGCTGTGAGGGTGGGAATCGAATCCACACCGAAGTCACAGCCCGACCAGGGGGGACCTTCCATGAACACCAGCACCCGTCGCCGTCGTCGGATCAGCACGTTGGCCGTGAGCGGCGCGGCCGTGCTCGCTCTCGGTCTGGGGGCGTGTGGTGGCGGTGACGACTCCGCGAGCAAGCCGACGACCGCCACGTCCTCGCCCGCGACCGAACTGACCGCGATGCAGGTCGTCAAGGCCTCCTCGGTGCAGTCGAAGGAGGCCGGGAGCGGCAAGTTCTCCTTCACGATGGACGGCACCGCCTCCGGGCAGGCCCTGAACTTCTCGGGTGACGGCGCGTTCGACATCGCCAAGAACGCTTTCGAGATGACGATGTCGCTGCCCGCCGAGGCCGGGGGGTCGAAGCTGACCTTCCGGATGGTCGACGGTGTGGCGTACCTCTCGGGTGCGCCGCTGACGGCCGAGGGGCAGTGGATGAAGATGCCGCTGGACCAGCTCGGCGCGACGGGTCTGGACACCTCCTCGATGGACCCGGCGAAGTCGCTGGAGCAGTTGGAGGGTGTCGCCGACGGCGTCAAGGAGGTCGCCCCGATCTCCGTGCGCGGGGTGCAGGCGAAGGGGTACGCGGGGACGATCGACGCGGCGAAGGCCCTGGAGCTGGCTCCGGCCGAGCAGCAGACCGACGAGGCGAAGGCGGCTGCGGCACAGCTGGGTTCGATCCCGTTCACGCTCTACGTCGACGACCAGAACCGGCCGGTGCGCATGACCGAGCAGGTCACCGTCGAGGGGTCGACGCTGAACGTCTCGATGGACTACTACGACTGGGGCAGCTCGGTCGACGTGGCCGCTCCGGACCCGGCCAGCGTGACGCAGGCCCCGGACATGGGGGCCCTGGCGGGCGAGCCGGCGGCTGCGGGCGCCTGAACCCTGCGGTGGGTCCCGCGCGGGGCGGCTCCTACGCTGCCTCGCGTGGAACCCAGCGCTGGTGCGACCCGACGGCTCTACCGCGGTGGGGCGGTGTACTCACCCGCCGACCCGTTCGCGACGGCGATGCTCGTGGAGGGCTCCTCGGTCGCGTGGGTGGGGCCGGAGGAGGCCGCGTCGGCGTGGACGCGGGAGGGTGACGAGGTCGTCGAGCTGGACGGCCGGTTGATCACACCGGCGTTCGTGGACGCGCACGTGCACCTGACGGAGACGGGTCTGCGCGAGACCGGGCTGGACCTCGCGGGGGTCCGCAGCGCGGGGGACCTGCTGGACGCGGTGGCGGTCCGGGCGCGGCCGGGGGAGTTGCTGGCCGGTTTCGGGTGGGACGAGTCCCGCTTCGAGGACGGGCGGGTCCCGACGCGCACCGAGCTGGACCGGGCCGCAGGTGGGGCGCCGGTCCTGCTGTCGCGGGTGGACGGTCACAGCGCCCTCGTGTCGACGTCGTTGGCCCAGGCGGCGGGGTTGCGCGGTCTGGAGGGGTGGGACGAGGACGGCGTGGTGCGCCGGGAGGCCCACCACGCGGCGCTGGAGGCTCGCTGGGACGCGCTGAGCCCGCAGGCGGCGCAGTTCGCCCGCCGGGCCGCCCTGCAGGCCGCGGCGGCCGCGGGGATCGGCACGGTCCACGAGATGTCCGGGCCCTGGCTCGCCCCGCCCGGTGACCTGGAGGCGCTGCAGGCGCTCTCGGACGCCGAGGCCCTGCCGGACGTCGTGGGCTACCTCGCGCACCGGGTCGCTTCGCCCGAGGAGGTCGCCGCGGTCCTGGCGGGGACGAGCGCACGGGTCGCCGGGTTGGGGGGCGACCTCACGATCGACGGGGCCATCGGTTCCCGCACGGCCGCGTTGCGCGCCGACTACGCCGACGCCCCCGGGCACCGCGGCTCGCTGCACCTGGACGCGAGCGCCGTGCGGGACCACCTGCACGCCTGCACGCGGGCCGGGGTCCAGGCCGCGTTCCACGCGATCGGCGACGCCGCGCTGGCGGTGGTCGCGGAGGCGCTGGAGGCCGTGGCGGGCGATCTGGGTGTCCCGGCGCTGGCCTCGGCGGGCCACCGCGTCGAGCACGCGGTGATGGCGGGGCCGGAGGTGGTGGCGGCGTTGGCGCGGTTCGGGACCTCGGTCAGCGTCCAGCCCGCGTTCGACGCGCGGTGGGGCGGCCCGGGTGGGTTGTACGAGACCCGTCTCGGGGTGGAGCGGGTGCGGGCGAGCCACCCGTTCGCGGCGTTCGCGGCGGCCGGGGTGCCGTTGGCGTTCGGCTCGGACACGCCCGTGACCCCGTTCGCTCCGTGGGCTGCGGTGCGGGCGGCGGGGTTCGGGCACGACGAGGTGCGGGCGGTGTCGGTGCGGGCGGCGTTCCTGGCCCACACGCGGGGCGGTCACCGGCTGGCGGGGCGGGGCCACCCGGGTGTCCTGCGCCCGGGGGCGCCGGCGACGTACGCGGTCTGGGACGTGCAGGACCTCGTGGTGCAGGCTCCCGACCGTCGGTTGTCGGGGTGGAGCACGGACGCCCGTTCGGGGACTCCGGGACTGCCCGACCTGGGCCCCGGTGCGCCGGAGCCGGTGTGTCGCCGGACCGTCGTCGACGGGGTCGTCGTGCACGACCGGTCCTAGGACACCTGCCGGTGTCCGACACGCCGGGCGACACGCCGGGCGAGGGCTGCTGGTGGCTGCTCGTGGGTCGGGTGTGACCTGCCGCGATGCACGTCGTCGCAGGTCACGGGCAGGTTGACAGCAGGCGGCGGCTGAGTAGCTTCTGAGGTGCAGTCCACGACGAGGAGTACCGATCGGTGCGCCGCGCCACCGCCGTTTCAGCCGCACCACCTGCGACGACGTGTGGAGCGCTGACCGACCGGAGTGGGCGGGGTCGAGTCCGTGCACCCCTAGACAACGGCACGCACCTCGTGGCCGACGGGGCGCGCGACGGCACGAAGGGCGCGCGGACTCGACCTGTTGTTCGGCCCCGACCGGCGCGACCCGCGGTGGCCCCGTTCCCGCGTTCCTCGCTTACCCTCGCGGGATGCGCGTGCGACCGGCTGATCCTGCTCCTGCGAAGCTGCCGGTGGCGCTGCTGCTGGCCCTCGCGGGCGGTGTCGCCACGTGGGCGGCGTTCCCCGGGTCGGTGTCGCCGTCGGGGTGGTGGCCCACGGCCGTCGTGGGCATCGCCCTGCTGAGCCTGGCCACCCACGGGGTGCGCGCCCGGCGCGGGTTCCTGGCCGGCCTCCTCTTCGGCCTGGCCTTCATGTTCCCGCACCTGGCGTGGAGCGGGACCTACGTCGGTCTGCTGCCCTGGTCCGCGCTCTCCGTCGTGTGCGCGCTCTTCTACGCCGTCCTGGGGGCCTTCCTGCCCCGGCTGCAGCGCGCGCGCTGGGGGCTGGCCCCGTTGGCCGTCGCGACCGGGTGGGTGGCCCTGGAGGCCGCGCGGGCGCGGTTCCCCTTCGAGGGGTTCCCGTGGGGACGCGTCGCGTTCTCCCAGGCCGACGCGCCGACCCTGGGGCTCGCCGCGCTGGGCGGTTCTCCCGCCGTCACCTTCGGCGTGGCCCTGGCGGGCGCGTTCCTCGCCCTCGCCGTGCTCGCGCTGCGACGGCTGCCTGCTCCGCTGGGGGCTGTGCGGGGCACACCCCGGCTGCGGCCCGCGGTCGTGTCCCTGCTCCTCGCCGTGCTCGTCACCTGGGCGGGGGCGCTCGTCCCACGTCCCACGGGCGCGGAGGAGGGCACGAAGCGCATCGCTGCGGTGCAGGGCGACGTCCCCGAGGCCGGGCTGGAGTTCAACGCCGAACGGCGTGCGGTGCTGGACAACCACGCCGGCGCGACGCAGGCCCTGGCGGCCGCGGTGCAGGCGGGGACCGCGCAGCGACCCGACCTGGTGCTGTGGCCGGAGAACTCCAGCGACATCGACCCCTTCGAGAACGCCGACGCGGCGGCCGTCATCGAGTCGGCGACGAGGGCGATCGGCGTCCCCGTCCTCGTCGGTGCCGTCCTGGACGGTCCGGGCCGCTTCGTGTCCAACACGGGGATCGTGGTGACCCCCCAGGACGGCCTGGACGGCGCGCTCGAGGACGACACCCGGCACTACGTGAAGCAGCGGCCGGCCCCGTTCGGGGAGTACATGCCCTACCGGTCCTTCTTCCGGATCTTCAGCGACAAGGTCGACCTGATCTCCCGCGACTTCGTCCACGGTGACCACGTCGGGCTGCTGGAGATGAACGGTGTCCGGGTCGGCGACGTCATCTGCTTCGAGGTCGCCTTCGACGACACCGTCCGCGACTCCGTGCGGGCCGGCGCGCAGTTCCTCGTCGTCCAGACCAACAACGCGACGTTCGGCTACTCCGACGAGGCCGTCCAGCAGCTCGCGATGTCGCGGCTGCGGGCCGTGGAGAGCGGGCGGGCCGTCGTGCAGATCTCCACGGTCGGGGTCAGCTCGATCATCAGTCCCGACGGAACGGCCCACGACGAGAGCACGTTGTTCACCCAGGACGTCCTCCAGGGAGATGTTGTGCTGCGTTCCACCGAGACGATCGCGACGAAGGTCGGGGCCGGACCCGAGTACGTGCTGAGCGGCCTCGCGCTGCTCCTGCTGCTGACCGCCCGCCGCGGCACCCGGCCCGACCGCCGCGGCCGGGGCACCCGGCGGCGGGTCCCCGACGCACCCACGGGTGATCCGGTGCCGGCGTGAGCGCCTCCTCCGCCCCACCGGTGCGCCGGCGCCGCTGGACGTCGTGGATCCCGGTGGGCCTGGTGCTGCTGCTGGCGCTGGAGGTCTGGCTGCTCGTCCAGCTCGGGCACCTCGTCGGCGGTGGCTGGGTGTTCGTGCTGGTCGTCGCCGAGACGTTCGGCGGGGCTCTCGTGCTGCGCCGCGCCGGGCGCCGGGCGGTGGCGGCGTTCCGCCAGACGGCGTCGGTGCCCTTCGGGGCGCCCGTCCCCGGCCAGCAGCCCGGCCTCGTCGGCAACGCCGTCCTCGCGGGGGCCGGTGGCGTGCTGCTCATCCTGCCCGGCTTGATCAGCGACGTCGTGGGCCTGCTGTGCATCCTGCCGCCGACGCGGCGGCTGCTGCGCGCCCTCTTCGTCCGCCTGGTGCGGACCCGGGTGGAACGCGCCGTGCGCGAGGCCGGGGGCACGGTCGTCGTGGGTGACGTCGTCGAGCACGGGGACGTCGTCGACGGTGAGATCGTCGACGGTGAGGTCGTCGAGGACCCGCGCGAACTCGGTCGCTGACCCCGACCGAGCGCTCCGGACACCACGAAGGCCGGCCCACCAGGTGGTGGACCGGCCTTCGTGGTGCGCGCTGGATCAGGCGCTGCGCTTGATCAGTTCGCGGCTGCGGAGCAGCGCGAGCCTCTCGTCGAGCAGGACTTCCAGTTCGGCGATGGTGCGACGCTCCAGGAGCATGTCCCAGTGCGTACGCGCCGGCTTGCCGGCCTTGCGCTCCGGTGCGTCGGTGTCCGCACGCAGGGCTTCCGCCCCGCAACGGCACTCCCACAACGGAGGCACGTCGGCCTCCAGCGACATCGGCACCACGACCGTGTGCCCCTCGGGGCAGTTGTACGTGACCATCTGGCGCTCGGCCGGTTCGACACCGGACTCGCTCTCGAGGCTCGCGGCTCCGAGGCGGGACCCTCGCAGGTTGCGCTCGCTCATAGTGACCTCCCCATCGTCCCCCTCGTCACGGCTACTCCCGCGGTCCGGGGAGAGTGAAGGGGACTTGATGGTTGAACGCCGTGACGACCCCCGCTGTTCCGCGACTTCCGCACTCGGAGTGTGGAGGTCATGTGCGCAGCGAGGTTGATTGGTTACTCAGCGTACTGGATCGGTACCTCGGCGTGCCTGCTGAACCCCGGCATCCACATCTACCCTCGACAAGAGCAACGCCCCCACCACGAAGAAGACCAGCAACGCCATCAGCGCCGGGCGGTAGGAACCGGTCAGTTGCGCGACCAGCCCGAAGACCAGTGTGCCCAGCCAGCTCGTCCCCCGCTCGCCGGCCTGGTAGAGGCTGAAGTACTCCGCCTCCGCCCCGACCGGCACCAGCCGGCTGTAGAGCGAGCGCGACAGGGCCTGCGTCCCCCCGAGCACCAGTCCGATGAGCACGGCCAGACCCAGCCACGTCGGGAACGCACCCCGCGGGACCCCGAAGGCGATCACCACGACCACCGTCCACAGGCCCAGCCCACCCATGACGGTCCGCTTCGCCCCGAACCGGCCGGCGAGGCGGCCGAAGAGCAGCGCCCCGAGGAACGCGACGCCCTGCACCAGCAGGATCGTGGTCAGCAGCTGCGCCTGGCTGAAGCCGAGCTCCTCCTGGCCGTAGACGCTCGCCGCCGCGATGACGGTCTGGATGCCGTCGTTGAAGATCAGGTAGGCCACCAGGAACCGCAGCACCTGGGGGTGGGCCGGCAACCCGCGCAGGGTGGCGACCAGCTGGCGCACCGGCGCGGTCAGGGACCCCCGCGCACCCGGCGCGAGGTCGAGCACCGGGCGGGCCGGCAACCGCCGCAGACCGAAGAACGGCACGAACGTGAACAGCCCCCACCACAGCCCGGCCGAGGCCAGCGAGACCCGCACCGCCCACTCGTCGTCGAGACCGAAGGTCGACGGCGTGGACACCAGCACCAGGTTGATCGCCAGCAGCAGGAAACCCCCGAGGTAGCCCGCGGCCCACCCGCGCGAGGAGACCTTGTCGCGGTCCTCCGGGGCCGCGACGTCGCAGAGCAGCGCGTCGTTGACCACCAGGGAGCAGACCAGGCTGACGACGGCGACGAGGGCCAGCAGGACCCCCAGCCACCACCGGTCCCCACCCATCGCGACCATCGCCGTCCCGGCCGCCGCGCCGACCCAGGCGAAACCGGCCAGCAGGCGGTGCCGGTGACGGCTGCGGTCGGCCAGCGCCCCCACGAAGGGCAGCACCAGCGCCGCGAGGATCGTCGCCAGGGTGATCGTGTAGAGCGCCAGCGAACCCGGGGCGATCGGCAACCCCAGCACGGAGAGGGTGCGGGTGCAGCCGTCCGGCGCCTCCGGGCACGCCGCCCGGCGGGCCAGCACCGTGAGGTAGGGCGCGAACAGGACCGTCTGGGTCGTGGTGACGAACGCGGAGTTGGCCCAGTCGTAGACGTACCAGGAACGACGCGCCCGCCCCAGGGCCGGGTCGAGCGTCGTGCTCACGAGGACCACTCACCGCGGGCGAGCAGGACCTCGCGCAGGACGTCGGCGCGGTCGGTGATGATGCCGTCGACCCCGAGGTCGAGGAGGGCACCGATCTGCACGGCGTCGTCGACGGTCCAGACGTGCACCTGCGCGCCCGCACCGTGCACGGCGTCGACGAAGCGCCCGGACACCACCTCGACCCCGTTCTGGCGCACCGGCACCTGCACGGCGTCGACCCCGGCCAGGGCCCGCCGCACCAGCGGTGGGGTGCGCAGACCGGCCCCCACGAGGGCCAGGGCGGTGGAGCGCGAGGACGCCGACGTCGCCTCGGCCCCGCCGACGGCGGTCAGCGCGGCCCGGCGACGGTCCTCCGCGAACGCCGTCACCAGGACCCGGCCGTGCGCCCTCGTCCGACGCAGCACCGCGTCCAGTCCCGGGATCGCCGAGGTCGTCTTCACGTCGAGGTTGAACCGGGCCTGCGGGAACGAGCCCAGGACGTCCTCCAGGCGGGGGACCGGTTCCCGCCCGGCGATGCGGGCGCGGCGGACCTGCGCCCAGGGCGTCCTCGCCAGTTCACCCCGCAGGTCGGTGACCCGGTCCAGGCGCTCGTCGTGGAAGGCGAGCAGCTCCCCGTCGGCCGTGGCCCGCACGTCGGTCTCCAGGTAGCGGTACCCCAGTTCCACCGCCGCCGCGAAGGCCGGCAGCGAGTTCTCCAGCCCGGCGAGCTCACGGGTGGCGGAGAAGCCGCGGTGGGCCATCGCGATCGGTCCCTCCCACGCGCAGAACGCGTGCCGGGCCGGCGGCCGGGGAACCATCAGTCGGTGAACTCCCAGTGCCACGGTTCGAACTGCCCGCCGCGGTTCTGCGCCCACGCGGGGTTGATCCAGCCGTAGAGGGCGGCGTTGCGGTCCATCCACAGGTGCTGCGGCGAGCCGGCGTTCTGGATCCCACCGCCGAGGTCGACGGCGATGCCCAGCCCGTGACGGCTCGTGCCCGGCGTCGCGGCGAGTCCGGGTTTGCGCTGCTTGACGTCGATCTGCTCGGCCAGCGTCCGGTAGGAGTCGGTGACCGGGATGTTGGTGCCGAAGGCCTCGGCGTAGGCGGTGTTCAGCGCCGCGAACGCGTTCGCCGCGTCGGAGCGCAGGACGTGGTTCGGGGCACTGGCCAACGGGCACAGGGCACTGCGGGGGATGAGCCCGTTCGCGTAGCCGGCGAGGCTGATGCTCGTGTTGCAGTCACCGACGGCGCCGTACCCGCTCGAGGCGGCCGCCGCGAGGGCCGCGTCGGCCTGGGCCTTGGCGGTGGCCAGGTTGGCCGCCCGTTCGGCGTCGGAGCTCGCCGTGCCGGCGGCCGTGCTCTGCAGGACGGCGAGGGCGGCGACCTGCGTGCGCTGCTGGGCGAGCAGGGCGTCGGCCTGCTGCTTGGCGGAGGTGGCGATGTCGGCCTGGGTCTGCGCCTCCAGACGGGCCGCGGCCGCCTGCGCGGTGGCGTCGACCTGGTCGCGCTGGGCCTGTTCGTAGGCCTCGACGGCGTTGCTGCGGCCGTCGCCGATGCGCTTCACCGAGGCGAGGGCGCTGGCGGTGTCGTCGGTCGCTCCGCCCCGCAGGACGTCGACCAGACCCGAGTACTCCCGCAACCCACCCGCACCACCGCGGTAGGACGACGCCGCCCACTGCCCCAGGTCCTTCTTGCCCTCGGCCAGGGTGATCTCGGCCTGGCGCAGCCGCTCCTGCTGGACCGCCTCCTTGGTCACGGCGGCCTGCCGTGCCTCGTCGGCCCGCTGGAAGTTCTCCAGTGCCGTGCTGGCCTGCTTCGCGAGCGCGTCCAACTGCGACTGCGCCGCGTCGAGCTGGGACTGGACCTGCGCGGCCTGCGCCGCGGACGCCGCGGCCTGGCGCTGCGCCTCGGCGAGCTGCTGCGGGGAGGGCGTGCCGGTCCCGACGGAGACGGGGGTGATGGTGACGGGCGTGACGGTGACCGCCGTCGCGGGCGCGACGACGCCCAGGCTCAGGCAGCTGCTGCCGACCACCGCTCCGGCCAGGAGCAGGGTCGCGCGCAGTCGCTGCGAGCGGCGGGCGGGGCGGGCCTGCGGTGAGAGCACGTCGTGCACGTCCAGTGTGGTCGGGGGCGCTGGCCCGGTGTGGCTGCGTCTGCTCGTCCGGAGCGTCGGTCCGGAGCGTCGGTCTGTGCGTCGGTGGGGAGGTCCGGTGAGGACCGCGGGCGAGACTACCTCTCGCAACCTCGGCACCACGAGGACCGGCACGTAGGTGTGGACAACGGGCGTGACGAGCATCACAACCCGGAGGGCTGATCATTCGTCACGTTCCGCATCGTCCCAGACCCCGTGGTGCCATCATCCGGCGGTGCCAGCGCCCCGCCCCGAATCCCACCCCGACACCGTGGTCCTGAACGACGTGGCGCACGCCGCGGCCGACGACGCGGGCGGCATCGACCCCGCCTTGCTCGGCGACTTCCTCGACGCCGTCTGGGGTGCCGTCGTCGAAGGACGCCGGCTCTCCACCGCTCGCACCGCCCGCTACCGCAGCGTCGGGGAAGGGGCCGCGACCTCGGGCGTGGCGTTGCGCGCCCTGCTCGACCTCTACCTCTCCGCCGCGTGGCGGCTGTGGCGGCACCTCCCGCCGGTCGCCGCCGCGCACGCGGACCCGGACGGGGTCGTGACCGCCGGGGAGGTCGTCCTGCGGGCCACCGACGACGCCGTCGCCTCGCTCACCGAGGGCTACCAGCTCGCCCGTCGCCAGCTCGTGCGCCGAGAGGAGTCCGACCGCCGGGAGTTCGTCGACGACCTGCTGGCCGGCACCGCCGACGTCAGCGGCCTGCTGCGCCGCGCCCCGCGCTTCGGCCTCGAACTGACCGGCCCGCACGCCGTCGCCGTCGTCCGCGCGCAGACCCCCTTCCGCGACGGCAGCCCCCAGCTGGCTGTCGTCGAACGCCGCCTGCAGGGCAGCGTCGCCGACGCCGACCCGCTCGTGGCGACCAAGGACGGCGCCCTCGTCGTCGTCTTCGCTGCCCCCGACCGGGCCGCGGTCGACGAGGTCGTCCTGCGGTTGCGCGACGTCCTCGGTCCCCCCGACCGCACCGCCTGGCGCGCCGGCGTCGGACGCCCCGCCGCGGGGGCCGCGGGTGTCGTCGGCTCCTTCGAGCAGGCCCGCCGCGCCCTGGAGCTCGGCCGCCGCCTCGGCACGGGGGACCCGGTGGCCGACGCGGCCGACCTCCTCGTCCACGAGGTCCTGCTGCGCGACCCGGGCGTCGCCCGGGACCTCGTCGAGTCGACGCTGGCCCCGCTGCGCCAGGTGCGTGGGGGAGCGGAACCCGTCCTGGCGACCCTCGAGGCGTACCTGGACTCCGGCGGCAACGCGACCGAGACCGCGCGGCGCCTGCACCTGTCGGTGCGGGCCGTCACCTACCGCCTGGCCCGGGTGCGCGACCTCACCGGGATCGACGCGACCCGCTCCGAGCACCGCTTCGGGCTGCAGGCGGCGGTGCTCGCCGCCCGGGCACTGGGCTGGCCGGGGGAAGGTGACTGACGACCTTGCCGGACATCGGCAAGGAAGAGCCGCCAACTCGTCCAATCCTCGACTCCGCTTTGCCACCTCCCGGCAGTCATGATGGGTGAAAGCGACAAACGTCGTCACGAACCCTCACACACCGGGAGATCACAGTGGACCTGGGGTTGAACGTCCCCTTGTGGGCCTGGCTGGCGCTCGGCGCGGTCATCGTCGTCATGCTGGCGATCGACCTGCTGTCCCACCGTGGAGCCCACGTCATCGGCTTCCGCGAGGCGGCCATCTGGAGCACCGTCTGGGTCGCGATCGCACTGGCCTTCGGCGGCATCATCTTCTGGGCCTACGGCGTCGACGCCGGTACCCAGTACACGACGGCCTGGTTGCTGGAGAAGAGCCTCTCCGTCGACAACCTCTTCGTGTTCGCGCTGATCTTCGGGTACTTCAAGGTCCCCCGTGAGTACCAGCACCGGGTCCTCTTCTTCGGGGTCTTCGGCGCCCTGATCTTCCGCGCCATCTTCCTCGGCGTCGGCGTCGCGGTCGTCGAGCGCTTCACCGTCATCCTCTTCGCCTTCGGCGCCATCCTGCTGTGGTCGGCCTGGAAGATGCTCAAGGGCGACGACGGCGAGGAGAGCGACCAGAGCAACAACATCGGTGTCCGGATGCTCAAGCGGGTCATCCCGCTGAAGGACGAGTACCACGGCACGAAGTTCTTCATCAAGGAAGCCGGCAAGCGCTACGGCACCCCGCTGCTCGCCGTCGTCGCGGCCATCGAGGCCGCCGACCTGATCTTCGCCGTCGACAGCGTCCCGGCCGTGCTCGCGGTCTCCAGCGAACCGTTCATCGTCTTCTCCTCCAACGCCTTCGCCATCCTGGGGCTGCGGGCGCTGTTCTTCCTGCTCTCCGGTCTGCTCGAGCGCTTCCACCTGCTCAGCAAGGCGCTGGCCTTCATCCTCGCCTTCATCGGCGTGAAGCTGTTCTTCCAGGCCGGGCACGAGGTCATCAGCCCCTCGATCCCGCACATCCCCACCTGGGTCAGCCTCGGCGTCATCGTGGTCTCGCTGACGTTGGCGATCGTGCTCAGCCTGCGCCACCCGGCACCGGCCGCGGTGGGCGAGGGCTCCACCCCGGAGTCCACCGACGAACCCGCGGGGGAGCCGGTCGACAAGCACTGAACCGCAACGCCCCGAACGCCCGTCCACCCCTCCCGGGTCGGCGGGCGTTCGGCCGTCCGGGCGGGGTTCCTCACGCCGGGCTCAGGTCGGAGTCGGTGTACGCCGACAACAGTGACTGACCGTCGAGCCCAGCGGCGTCAGGAATGGAGCCCTCCCACCGTGAAGCAGTTCTCCTGCGGCGACGTCGTCGCCGGGTGCTCACGCACCTTCACCGCCCACGACAGCGACTCCATCCTCAACGAGGTCTCCGGCCACGCCCGCCACGACCACGGGCTGCGCGACGTCCCGGCCGAACTCGTCGGGCAGGTGCTGCTCGCCATCCGCGAGGTCCGCTGAGCCCGCCACCGCGCTGCGTGGTGCACTTGCGCCCGTGCGCACCCCGCTGCTGACCGCCGCCGCCGCGAGCTACCTCGCCAACTGCGCCCTCGGCGCGGCCGTCGCCACCCGGGTCCTGGACACCTCGGGGTTCCGCTGGGTGCACCACGCCGTCTACGTCGCCACCGCCGTCCTCACCGCCGCCGCCGGAGCCGAGCTCGCCCTGCGCCGCGACCGGGCCTTCTTCCGCCTCCTCCCCGCGGCGCTCCCGCTGCTGGCGATCCCGGCGGTCCCGGCCCGCACGCGCTGGCACCCCGTCATCGCCGGCAGCGCCGCCCCCGCCTACGCCGCCGCCCTGGCGAGCTGACCGGCCGTGGAACTGCGCGCGGCGATCGCCGCCCGACGGACCACCAACGGGGCGTTCCTGCCCGACCCGGTGAGCCCGGAGCACCAGCGGATCCTCATGGAGGTCGCCGCCCGGGCCCCCTCGCAGCTGAACAGCCAGCCCTGGCGGTTCGTCCTGGTGGAGTCCCGCGCCACCGTCGAAGCGGTCGCGCGGGTCAGCGGCGCGTCGATGACGACGGCCATGGGCAACGGGACGTTCTTCGAGCGCTACAAGCGCTACTTCCGCTTCAGCGCCGAGGAGATGGAGAGCAGTCGCTCCGGGATGCTCTTCGACAAGCTCCCCGCGCCGTTGCGCCCCTTCACCCGCAGCGTCTTCACCCGACGCGGGCAGTTCGTGGTGAACCTGCTGCGGATCCCGCGCAAGCTCGGCCGCCAGAACCGGGACCTGGTCGCCGGGTCCCCGCTGCTGCTGGGGGTGATGCTGGACCGCGCGGAGTACCGGCCGGGGGAGTTGTCCGGCTTCTACTCGCTGTTCTCGATGGGCGCGGCGATGGAGAACGTCTGGCTCTCGACGACGGAGCTCGGACTCGGGATCCAGTTCGTGAGCTTCCCGATGGAGGTCCCCGGGGCCTGGGAGACGCTCGTGGACCTGCTGAAGGTCCCCGACGACCTCGAGCTGATGGCCGTCTACCGGATCGGCTACCTCCCCGAGCAGGCCCGCCGGCCGGTGATCGACTGGTCCAGCCACGAACGGCGGCGGGTGTCGCAGTTCGTCTTCCGCGAGGACTGCCGCACGCCCCAGGAAGGGTGGGACGGTGACGCTGCGGTGACGTGAGCGCGCCTACCGTCGCGGGGTGGAACTCCGCTTGTTCGGCGGGCCCGACGTCGTCGACGACGGGCGGTGCGCCCCGCTGCCCGAGGCCGGTCGTCGCCTGGTCGTCCTGCTGGCGCTGCGCGGCGGCCGGGTCGACCGCCGCGAACTCTCCGCGACGTTGTGGCCCGACGGCGACGACCTGCGGGCCGGTGGGAACCTGCGCTCGACGTTGTGGCGGTTGCGGGCGGCGGAACTGGACCTCGTCGAGGCGACGCCCGGCTGGTTGAGGTTGCAACCGGGAACCCTGCTGGACACGACCAGGCAGTCGGCGTGGGCGGTGCGCCTCATCGGCGGGCACGCGCTGGAGGAGGACCTCGCCGAGGGGATCTGGCGCACGATCACCGTGGACCTGCTGCCGGACTGGAGCGACGAGTGGGTCGTCTTCGAACGTCGGCGGCTCCGCCAGCGCTACCTGCACGGACTCGACGCCCTGGCCCGCACCCTCCTGAGCGCCGGGCGCACCGCCGCCGCGGTGCAGGCCGCCGCCGCGGCGTTGCGCGCGGACCCGTTGCGCGGCAGCGCACACCGCACCCTGCTCGAGGCGTACCTGGCCCGCGGGGACGAACTCGGGGCCGCCCGTACCCGCACGACCCTCACCCGCCTGGCCCGGGTCGGGGTCACGCTCCGGTGACCGCGGACACCCCGCCCGACGGCCTGATCACCTCCGTCGCGCTCGTCCGGGTCTGGCGGGAGGAACCCTGTGGCTGCTTCCGGGCCCGGATCAGTGCACTGGACACCTCCAGCGCGTCCCGCTGGGAAGCCGCGACGGCCTCGCGGGAGGAACTCCTGAGCCTGCTGGGACGGTGGGTGGAGGAGGTTTCCGGGACCGGTTCCTGACCGCGGCGGAGCGTGGTTGACAGCTACGCTCGGTGGCGAGGAACATTCCCCGGCGGGGAGGTGGGTCCGTGGATGCTCGCGGTTCCGTGCACGTGTCGCTGCTGGACGGTTTCTCGATCCAGGCCGGTGGGGACGCGCAGGAGTTCCCGCGCGGGGTGCAGCGTCTCGTCGCCCACCTCGGACTGCACGGTCGCCGATCGCGCGACGCCCTCGCGGGTCGGTTGTGGCCCGACACCGACGAGCAGCGCGCCCACGCCCGCCTGCGGTCGACGTTGTGGCGCCTCCAGCGCCTGCAACCCGGGCTCGTGGAAGCGAGCACCGCTTCCCTGGCCCTGGCCCCGGGCGTGACCGTCGACGTGCAGGAGTTCCTGGACTGGACCGCCTCGGTCCTGGACCCCGGCTCGGCCGGCATGGCGGCGCAGCTGCCGGCCCTCGACGGGGAACTCCTGCCCGGCTGGTACGACGACTGGGTCCTGCTGGAACGAGAACGGTTGCGGCTGTTGCGGACCCGCGCCGTCGAGGTGCTCGCGGAACGTCTCCTGACGGCCGGCCGCTACGGCGAGGCGATCGAGACCGCGTTCGCCGCCGTCCGCGCGGAACCGTTGCGCGAGAGCGCCCACCGCGTGCTGGTCCGCGCGCACCTGGCCGAGGGCAACGTCGCCGAGGCGGTGCGGGAGTTCGAGACCTTCCGAGACCTGGTCCTGTCCGAGCTCGACGTCGAACCCACCCTCGCGATGCGTGAGCTCCTGGACCGGACCCGCCCCGGGTTCAACCCGGGGCCAGTACGAGCAGCGAGTTCGCCGGCACGGTGAGGACGGTCGAGGCGGGCATCCCGTCGTAGCCCTCGCTCCCGGCGCTGACACCGCCGCCGTTCCCGGTCACCCACGGGTTCACCCAGTCGTCGTAGACGTCGCTGTTGAACCGTTCCGTCCAGGTTCCGGCCCACGGCATCCCGACCCGGTAGCCCTCGTGCGTCGTGTCGCTGAACGAGGCGACGACGACGACGTCCTGCCCCCCGCCCTCCAGCCACCGGTGCACGGCCAGGACCCGGCCGGCGAGGTCGACGTGGTGCACGTTGGTCGCTCCCCGGCGCAGGACGGCCAGGTCCCGTCGCAGCCTCAGCAGGTCCGAGGTGAACCGCAGGTGGTCCCCCGTCACCCTGTCCCCGGAGTCCAGCCGGCGCCACGGAGCCCGCCCGGTGTCCGGGCCGACGTCGTCGCTCCACGGCGCGGCCTCCAGCAGTTCCTGACCCGCGAAGAGCATGGGGATGCCCGCCGAGGTCAGCACCAGACCGCTCGCCACCCGGGACCGGCTGCGGGCGTACCAGGACCGGGCGTCGGCCCCGTCGGCCAACACCGGCACCCGCGGGTGCCGGCCCACGAGCACCTCGTCGTGGCTCTCGACGTAGCGCACCGCTTTCCAGGCCGCGTCGTACCCCGCGGGTGTCGCCAGCGCACCCGCGACCCGACCCAGGTCCACGGGTCCCGACCCCCCGGAGGAGGTCTCGGCCACCACCTCGCGGACGGCGTCGCGCAGTGTGGAGTCCCAGGAGGCGTCCAGGCCCGCGCCGCCCACGTCCGCCGGGCGCACCACCCAGCCGTCCATCGGCCAGTACTCCGCGATCTGCACCGCCCGCGGCCGCACGAAGCGCACCGTGGCCGAGAGGTCCTGGCAGAACCGCCAGCCGTCGCCGCTCTGCTGGACGACCAGGCTGAGCGCGTCGTAGCGGAACCCGTCGACGTGGTGCTCGGTGAGGTGCCGGACGGCGACGTCGACGAGGTACTGCCGCACGTCGGCGTTCCAGTAGGCGAAGACCAGTCCGCCGGCCCAGCCCTGGCCGGTGAAGAACAGGCTGTCGGCGGGGTTCCCCGCGACGGCGCGGTCGTAGAAGTAGAGGCTCTCGTCGTCGAAACCCGGCCCGGCGTGGTTCAGGACGAGGTCCACCAGGACGGCGATGCCGTGCAGGTGCAGCACGTCGACGAGGACCTTCAGCTGGTTCACGGAACCCTGCAGCCACCGGCGCTCCAGCGCGGGGTGCCCCGTGCGGGCCAGGAGGCCGTCCACGACATCCCCGAAGCGTTCGAGTTCGACCGGGTCGTGGACGGCGTAACGCTGTTCGGGGGAGTGCAGGTCGGTCCCGTTGTAGCCCTGGCTGGTCGGGGTCTGGAACTCCGCGACGGGCAGCAGTTGCACGGCGTCGACCCCCAGCGCCAGCAGGTGGTCCACCCGGGCCGTCACGTCGAGGAAGGTTCCGATCCCCTCCGTGCCGGTGATCGACCAGGTGCCGACGTGCAGCTGCAGCAGCGTGAGGTCGCTGAACTCCGGGGCCCGGAACCCGCCGTCGTGCCAGGGGTATCCCGAGGGGTCCCGCACGACGCAGGACAGCGGGAATCCCGGGGTGAGCTCGCGGGCCCACGGGTCGCGCTTGAACCCGGCGCCGCCGGCGCCGACGACCCAGAACTTGTAGGTGGTGCCGTCACCGACCCCGGGTACGAAACCCGTCCAGTGGCCCGCCGGGCCACGCTGGAGGGCGTTCGCCGGACCGGGGGCCCAGTTCTCGTCCCAGCACACGTGCACCGCGCTCGCCCGTGGAGCCCACGTGCGGAAGACGACGCCACCGCTGTGGACGGTCGCGCCCATCGGCGTCGCGTCGTCGACGCCGTCCTGTCCCAGCGCCATCAGAGGACGACCAGTTCCAGCACCTGGACCTGGTGCGGTTGCAGCCCGAACCCCAGCCCACCCTCGAGCAGGGCCCGCCCGGTGCCGGAGCGGCTCCACAGCAGCCGACCCGGATCGGGGGCCAGCAGGTCCCGCACCTGCAGGTCCGCCCCGGGGCGCACGTCCAGCCAGCGGCCGAGGAGGTCACCCACGGCGAGGGCCCCGCTGACCCAGCCCGACGCGGCGAGGTTCGCCACCACGACCAACGGTCGTTGCGCCGAGCCGCGCACCATCGCCAGCACCCCTGGCGGTGCCCCGTCGAGCCGCTCCCGCTCCGCCCCGGCGAACGCAGCGTCGTCCCGGCGCAACCTCGCCGCCACCGAGATCCGCTCCGCCAGCGCGAGGTTCGCCGAACCCAGCGTCCCCTGCCCGAGCTGCCACAGCGTCGGGATCCCGCCGATCGCCTTGAACCGCAACTGCTGGGACTCCGCGAACTCGTCGCCGGCGAGCATCAGCAGGGCCCCGCCGGCCAGGTGCACCACCACCACCGCGCAGCCGTAGGCGTCGAGGTCGGTTCCGGAGCCGGCGTCGAAGAACGTGCTGCCCCGCCGTTCGTCGTGGTTTCCCGTGCCCGTGAACTCCACCGCCAGCCGCGGGTCGCCGAACCAGCCCCAGACGCCGTCGACGTCCCCACGGGCCAGGGCCGCGAGCAGCCCCTGGTACCCCGTGGACTGGACGACGTCGCCGACCGTGGCGCTGTAGTCCTTGCGGTCGTGGTCCTCCAGGACCCACACCAGCGAACGCCCGACCTGCTGCTCCACGCGGGGCAGGACCTGTTCGAAGAAGTGGTAGGGCATGGCCAGGGTGTGGTCGATGCGGAAACCGTCGGCGCCCAGGTCCAGGCACGCCCACCGCATCGCCCGCCCGATCCAGTCCATCACCGCGTAGTTCTGCGCGGTGCGCGCCACCCAGATCCCCGTGGGCGGGTGCCCGCCGTGGTTCAGGTGCTTCACGTCCGCCCACGTGCCGTACCAGTCGGGGGAGTAGGTGTCACCGACGTCGGCCGCCCCGTCGGCGTCGTAACTCCCGTCGGGGTGACGCGCGGCGTACATCCGCGGGTCGGCGTACTCCATGAAGTCCGCGACCTCGACGGGCAGCGCCACCCTGCGCGCGGTGATCTCGTCGAGCTGCTGCGGCGACGTCGCGACCCGCGCGTAGTCGCTGCGCCGCACACCGTCCGCACCGAGATCGTCCCGGAACTCGAAGTCGTGACCGACGTGGTTCGGGGCGATCTCGAAGAGGACCTTCAGACCCCGGCCGTGCGCCTCGGTGACGAAGCGACGCATGACGTCGTTGGCGAGGTCCCGCTGCCGGTCCCGGTCCCAGCTGGGGACCGCGCGGGCCTGCAGCGAGAGTTCGGGGTCGATCGCGAACCAGTCGGTGCTGGCGTAGTCGCTCCCGGCGTCGTCGACGGCCGGTCGCCCGTCCCACGGGTCCTGGCGGTAGGGCACCTGGACCCACACGCAGGTCACCCCGGCGGCCGCCAGGCCGGCGAGGTGGTACCAGCGCGCACCGCCCGCGAGCAGGTCGTCGATGGTGGAGATGTCGGTGCTGGAGTCCCGGGCGTTCGCCTTGTCCAGCGGCACCTCACGCACGACCACCCGGTCCAGGGCCGGGTCGACGGCGCGGAACACGACCCGGCCCGTGAGCCCGTGCGGCGCGGGCGGGCAGTGCTCCGCGGCCCACGCCCGCCCGGCTCCGGGGACGTCGACGAACGCCGTCACCACGTGCGTCCCGGCCCCCACCGCGGACAGCGTCACCTGGAAGGCGCGCTGGAAACCGTCGTCGGCCTGCACGGGTGACATGGGTGTCGCGGCGAACTGCTCGGGGCCGGCGGTCCCGACGTTGGACCACACGCTCGCGCTCGCCCCGTCGAGTTCAGCGGGACAGGTCGCCGAGACACCCAGACCCAGGGTCAGCGCTCCCCCCGGGCGCACCCGGACGCGGGTGGTCTCCGGGACGACCTGGGGTGTTCCGAAACCCATCCGCTCGATCACCCGCCCAGTCACGGCCACGGGCGTCACCTCGGCGTCACGGACGTCCGTGGCCGTGACGCGTCGGTGACGCGACCCTGGTGCTCTCAGCGGGTGGAGTTCGACGACGCGGTCCTCGTGCGGCTGGCCGACCCGGCGGCCCGCGCGAACCTGTTCGACCAGGACGCGCTGGCCCGGGTGCTCGCCGTCGGCTACGACCACCCGGAACTCGAAGGTCCCTACTCGGCGGTGTTCGACGAGGTCCGCGTCGGTGTCGACCTGGCGCCGGCGGTGACCCTCGACGGCGCGGTGCAACGGCTCGGCGACGCCGTCCGGCACCAGGTCACCGCCTCGATCGCCGGTCTGGCCGACCCCGCCGTCCCGCGACTGACCGGGTTGTGGCGCGGTGCGGTGGTGGCCCGTACCCGCCCCGCGCAGGACCGCGTGACCACGCTCACGCAGGTGTGGGGCCCGGGCGGCCCCGCCGCGACGGCCACCGACACCCTGCGGCTGCAGTACGCCGACCCCGCCGCCACGCCGAGCACGGCCCGGCCGTTGCCCGTCACGGTCGCCGTCCTGGCCCGGAGAAGTGCAGGTTCCAGCCCTGGAGCACTCCTCGCCGACACGGCCGTGCTCCGTGAGCGGCTCACCTCTGTCGGCGTCGAACCTGCTGCGGCGCAGGGCTTCCGGCGCAGGGTCGGCATCGTCGTCGCCTGGGTGCTGCCTCCGGAAACGTTCGACGACCCCGGCTGGCCCGGGGCCGATCGGGCCGGCCGCCGCAGCGCTGCCGCCGACTGGCTCGCTCTCCAGGGCGTCGCCCTGACCACCGCCACTCTCAGCTGACCCGCCGAAGACCCGGAGGAACCCATGACCGTCGCCGCCGCCTTCCCCTTCGTCCGGGTCCGCATCGACACGTCCCAGCTGCAACCGGTCAAGCAACGCGCCCCGGGGGTCCTCGCGGTCGTCGGCACGACACCGGACGGCGCGGACGGCGGTTCGGCCGCCGTCGGGGTCCCGGTGCTCGTCGCGACGGCGGACGACGCGGCGCAGTCGTTCTCGAAGGTGACGAACGGGGTCCCCGCCGGCAACCCCCTGCACGACGCCCTCGTCCTGGCCCTGAACCAGGCGATCCCGCCCAGCACCCTGTACGGGGTCCGGGTCGCCGGGGACGCGGTCGCCTCCGCGCTGGCGGGACTCGAGGCCCTCGACGACGTCACGCTCGTCGCCCTCGCCGGGGTGAGCACCGTGGGCGCCGCCGCCCACGACAACGACCCCGCGACCGGTCTGGTCGCCCTCAAGGCCCACGTCGAGGCGATGACCGCGGCGGGCCAGAAGCGGATCGGGGTGGCCGCCGTCGACCCGACCCGGGAGAAGGGCCCCAGCTACGTCGACGACGTCCTGGCTGCGGTGGAACCGTTGCGCAGCAGCGTGAGCCGGATGATCGTCGTTGCCGCGCGCGGCGCCACGGGCGACGTCGCGGTGGCCGCGGCGGCCACGATCGCGGGGCTCGCGCCGGAGGTCTCGCTGGTCCTGAAGCAGATCGGCGGGCTCAGCGTCCCGGTCGCGGCCCAGTTCACCCCCTCGGAGATCCGGCGGTTGTCCGAGGGCGGGGTGATCCCCCTCATCACGTCGAACCTGATGAGCGGCAGCGCGTTGCGGTTCGCCGAGGGCCGCACCTTCACGACGGACGACTCGTTGCTGTTCGTGGACACCGTCCGCCTCCTGGACCAGCTCGACGCCATGCTGCGCTACGGCCTCATCGGCTCGGTCGGCGACTCCCGGATCACCCGGGGCGGCCTGACCCTGCTCAAGGCCCGCGTGGAGGGGATCCTGGGCCCACTGGTCCGCAACGGGGTCGTCGACGACTTCTCGGTCAGCATCCCCGTGCTGGACGTCCTGTCCGTCCCTCGGACGTCGTGGAGCCCCACCGACGAGTCGATCGTCACGACGGCGCGGTTGAACCGGCAGATCGAGGCCTTCCTCACCGTGCGGCTCGGCCCCGCCGTCCAGCAGATCCAGCTCACCGTCATCCCCACCGCCTGACCCACCACCCGAGAGGAACGTCATGCCCGACTGGAGGTCACGTCTCGCCGTCTCCTGGCAGGACGGGACAGGAACCCACGCGATCGTCCCCGTCGACTCCTTCACCCCGAGCTTCTCGCTCGGGGCCACCCAGCTCGACAGCATCGGCGACACCCACCTCGGGGTCGTCTACTCCCCGAAGCAACTCAGCTTCTCGTTGAGCGTCAAGGCGATCGGCGAGTCCGCCGCGCAACTCACCGCGCTCGCGCTGGCGGGGAGCCGGTTCGACATCGTCCTGCAGGAGTCCGGGGACGGAACCGACTGGTCGTTCGCGAAGATCGTGATGTCCGAGTGCATCATCAACTCCGCGACGCCGACGGCCGCGACCGTCTCCGGCGCCCCCTCGGCCACGTTCTCCGGGTTCAGCCTCGGCGTCAGCGTCGAGGCCAAGGGCGGGGCACAGCCGGTCACGGCGCCCTGATGGAGCAGGACCTGCGGCGGCCGGGGGAGTCCGTCGTCTCCGAGACCGGGCTCGCGCTCGTCCACGCCGGGGAGCGCATCCGACCCGCTCCGGGCAGCGCGGCAACGCTCCTGCCCGCCGCGGACGACCCCGCCAGCGTCGTGGAGTACCACTTCCCGGTCGTCGTCGAGGTCCGTGAGTCGGTCGCCCCCGACGTCGACGCGGTCGCCGCGCTGGCCGTCCGGCGCGTGGTGGAAGGTCTGCGGGCGTGAGCGTGCGCGTGGTGCACCCGCTGCACCTGAGGATCGACGCGGCGCGCCTGGGCGAGGACGACCTCCTCCGCGCCGCGCTCGACGCCGCCCTCACCCGGGCCCTGGCGGGCAGCAGTCACCACGTCCTGACCGCCCTGCCCGACGGCACCGGGATCCGCGTGGTTCCCCCGCGGTTCGACTGGGACGCAGCGGGACAGGTGGGAGCCGAGGACCGCTCCCGCCTCGAGGACCTCGTGAGCGCCGCCGTCGCCGACGCCTCCACCACCGCCCTGCGCCGCGCGGGGGTGAGCGACGGCGTCCTGTTCCGCGGGTCCTCGACGGGACTCGACGTGGAGGAGCCGGTCGACCGTTCCCGCTACAGCCGGGGGCAGGGCCGCTACGTCGTCCCCGCCTACGGGGGCTCGCCGCACCGCAGCGTGCCGATCCTCGAGGACGACGGTCCGGGTTTCACCGTGACGTCGGTCCCGGCCGAACGGCTCTGGACACCGCTGGCACGGGACACGATCCTCGCGGCCATCGACGACGCACTGGCGCGCTCGGGTGGAGGGTTGCCGGCGACCGGGCTGGTGGGTTTCGTCTTCCTCGGCGTGGACGGCCGCACCTACCTCGTGGCCCAGGAACCCGACGGAACGCTGCGGGACCCCTTCCCGTTCGGCCCGATCCTCGAGACCTACGTCACCGACCTCGGCGAGTTCGCCCAGCGCCCCGTCCCGCTCTCGCCCGAGGCCACGTACCGGTTGCGCTGGGAGGGGGGCGGCGCGGACGGACCGGTGGTCGTCCGCCGTTTCCACGGGGCACGGCTGCGGACCGCCGCGAAGGCCGTCATCGCGCAGTTGCCGCTGCAGAGCGACGCGGAGTACGCCGACGCGCTGCAGGCCCGGGTCGAACCCGCACTGACCCGCATGGCGGGCGCGGCCGACGCCGCGGGGTGCTTCCTGCGCCTGGACGTCGACGGCCTCGGTCAGCTCCTGCACCTCTCGCCGCCCTACCCGGACTGGGTCGTGGCGGGTCTCGACCTCGTCGTCCTGCCGTTGACGAAACCGGGCGAGCGTCCCAGCGGCAGCACCCGGTTGGGCGACCGTGCGGGCGACGGCGCCGGTCACGCCCCTGGACGGGGGCTCGGCCAGGCCGCTGCCAAGAAGGAGGCCGCGGGCGGCTCGGGCGGAACGTCCACCGAGCCGGGTGGTTTCGTCACCGACCCGGGCGAACAGACGGCGCCGGCGGGGAAGCGCAACTTCCCCCTGGGTTCCCCGTGGTCCTCACGGACGGTCCAGGTCTGCGCGGCCGTCGAGGGGGAACCGAAGCTCGAGGCCCTCGGGCCCGCCGCGGCGCCGTTGAAGGAACTCATGGACCGGATCTGCACGGCACTCGAGATCCAGCCGTGCGCGTACGTCGGGAGCTTCGTCGTGGAGGCGGGGCGCTTCGTGGGGGTGCGCGCGCAGCAGGTCGCCGGCGACCCCGAGCAGACGGCGGGGCGCAACGAGGCGCCGCCGCCGGGCGTCCAGGGCAACCTCGGGTCTGTCCACTTCACCGCTGCCGCGTCGGTCCACGTGCAGCTGCAACGCCACCTGGCCGCGACCGTGCCCCTGATCGACCAGCTCGCGCAGGCCTACCAGGACGTCCTGCGGGAGCGGCCCGGCCTCATCGAGGGGACCTGGCACGACCGGTACGTCAGCTGGCAGTTGCGGTTCGGGTCGGAGTACGTGAACAGCCTGAGCCGCGGCGTCGGGGAACTGTTCGCGATGACCTGCGGAGTGCTCTTCGGGCAACTGCTGCGTGGTTCACGGCGCGTCATGGACGACGCCCGGTTCAACGTCGACCGGACGGCGAAGGTCTTCGAGCAGCGCATCCTGCCGCAGCTCGTCGACATCGCCGAACTGCTGCGCTGGCGCGACGACCTGAAGTCCACCCGGCTGAACGCCTCGTTCGCGAACTCCGGCGAGGGGTTCCAACCCGAGGAGGTCGTGATCGCCCCCGAGGTGCCGATGCCGGCGGCCAGGAAGGGCGGGTCCAGCCAGCGCGACGCGTGGGCCGCCGCGGCCGGTGCCTTCACGACCGGTCTCGCCCCGGCCCCGGCCCCGGCGCGATCGGACGCCGCCGGGACGGGCCGCGCGGGCGAGGTCGTGCACGCCGGCGGTTCCTACCGCGTCCGCGACCACTCCGGACGCCTGCTGTCCCTCGACGAGCTCGAGCAGAGCATCACGCTGCGCCGCGGCGGGGTCGAGAGCACCGATCCCCTGGTGTCGCACCTCGACGACCTGCCCGCCACGGTCGGGCGCATGCAGGGGGGCACGGACCACGTGAAGCGCGAACTCATCGCCGTCCTGGCCCGCATGCAGGAGAGCAGCGACGACATCATGGCCCAGGCGGCCGCCGACGTCTGGTACGGGTTCCGCGCCAGCGGGATCTCGGAGAACATCCCGCAGGCGACGGTGCCAGGGTCGAAGTACGCCCTCGGCGGCATCCACCAGCTCGCCCACGCCCAGCTCGCCGAGTTCTTCCGCGGCAGCCGCTACTACGCGATCGGGATCGACGACGTCATGGACACCGAACTGGGTCGCAAGGGGCTGACCCAGGCCATCGAGTTCATCGGCATCGTGGCCCTGTCCGTCCTCTGCCCGCCGGCCGGGATCGTCCTGGGCATCGAGGTCGCCGCCTACCACCTCGCCGAGGCCTACGAGAAGCAGTCCGTCTACGACGCGCTCTGGGAACCAACGCAGGTCCTGAGCCGCGCCGAGGTCGAACTGGAGCTGTTCGGTGCCTGGTTCGGGTTCATCGTGTCGCTGCTGCCGGCGGCCGGGAAGGCCCTCGGAGCACTCGGCAAGGCGTTGCGCCCGTTGGCCGCAGCCGCCGAGGAGGCCGGTGCCGCGTCCCGGGCGGTGTCGGCCGAGGCCGCCGACGCCGCGGTCTCGGCCTGGTTGCGCGAGGTCGAGGTCGACCTCGTCGAGCAGTTCATCACCGAGCTCGTCAAGGGAGAACTGCTCAACAAGCTGGTCGAGGTCGTCATGACGCCGGTCATGGAGCACCTGCAGCGGGAACTCGAGGTGACCGCCGCGGTGGGTGGCATCGACGCCGCGATGCAGACGGTGCTGGCCCGCCAGATCGCCGCGGCGAAGGGAGGCCGACCGTGAAGCTCCCGCTGTTCGGGCGCGTGGTCGAGCTCCCCCCGGCGCTGCTGGAGGAGGCCGGCGTCACGAACTTCCGGAAGTACCTCGTCCGGACCGGCATGAGCGAGGAGAACGCGGGTCGTCAGGTCGAGGTGCTCGTCGGGGTGCTGCTGGTCGATTCCGCCGCCTGGCTCGGCAAGGAGATGGGCCGGCACCTGCAGACGGTCGAGCGGCTGCGGACCGAGCTGCGCACCCGCTACGGGCGGGTGCTGAGGGTGATGCGTGAGAATCCCGGGATCGCCGAACTCCCGCACGAGCTGCAACCCGAGGCCTTCCACGCCCTGTTCGCCGAGATGACGCAGCACATGGACGACCTCGCCGCCCCCGGGGACGCGCTCAACCAGCGGATGGTTCCTCTCCAGGAGTCCACCGGCCGCGAGAACGGCACCGGACCCGCCGAACCCCCGGCGGGTCGCTTCCGGCGCAGCGGGGACGCGCAGGCCGAGAACGCCTACATGCGTGAACTGCGGCGGCTCTCCGACGACTTCGACGACCGGCCGAAGGGCGAGCGGGGAGGCCGGCCGGCCGCACCCCGGCGCGCGGTGGCCGAACGGGCCGCGGAGATCCTGGCCGACCACCTCGGTCTGGACCGGAAGTCGGTGACCGTCGGGGACCAGCCGATGACCGGGCCCCACCTGGCCGCCTGGACCGACCTCGGGGTCTTCGACCCCGTCCGCGAACTCGGGTTCGAGATGTTCTTCAACGTGACGTCGGAGGTCCCCGGGTCGACCGATCGCGTGCAGGTCAAACCCGACGCCTTGCGGTTCCGCGACGCCCGGGCGTTCGACCTGCTGGAGTTCAAGTCGCACGAGCGGGTCCCGGGGAAGGGGTTCTTCGCGCGCAGTGCCCGGGCGGAGGTGGCCGACATGGAGGTGCGGGCCCGCCTCGCGGAGAGCCTCCCCGGGTGCGAGGGCTGGCGCTACCGCACCGCCCTGCCCGAGATGCGCGAGGTCTACGACTGGGCGTTCAAGACCCTGCGCGGCGAGGGGCGGACGGCAGGTGCTCCTCCTGAGGCCGCCTCGCCCGAGTTCGTGCGCGAGGTCCAGACCCGCGCGGCGCTGGGGAACACCGGCTGGGCCCGCAAGCTGGGGGTGGACTGATGGCCTCCGAGACGAGTTTCATCGCCTACGACCACGGTCTGCCGTCGGCGTTGCTCTCCGACGGGATCCTCACCATCCCCTTGTGGGCGGTGAGTTCCCTCTCGCTGTCCGAGACGTACCAGTTGCCGGCCATCGGGTCGACCGGTCACCGCGCGGTGGCGCAGGTCCACGACGACACCCTGTCGTTGTCCGGGACGCTGGTCGGCCCGGAACGCTTCACCTGGAAGCTCGGGCTGGAGCAGCTCGCCGAGGCGGGCAAACGCGGGACCGCCCTGGCCGCGGCCACCCGCGGCACCGTCGGCGGGCTCATCCTCGTCACGGCCATGACCATCCGCACCGACATCCAGGTGCAGAGCCTGACCTTCACCGCCACGGCCGCGCGCCGTGACGTCCTGGACGTGTCCCTCACCCTCGCCCACCTCCCACTGCCCTCCCTGCTCGGCAAGCTCCTCGACGTCGCCAGCCTCGGCGTCGGGGGACTCTCCGACTGGGCCGGGCACCGTTGACCTGGAGCCCCCGTGCCACCCCTCACCGCAGCCGTCGTGCTCCGCTCCCTCGTCCCCGCTCCCGGCCCGGGCGCGGTCCCCGACGGCTGGACCCTGCTCGACGCCGACCTCTCGGCCGGGGTTCCGGCCCGGTTCCCGCTGACCCCGGACCTCACCCTCGTCCTGATCCTGCCGACGGGGGTCGCCCGTGCCTGGCAACGTCTGGACCCGGGCACCGTCGTCACCTCCACGAACGTCCCGGGTCTGGAACTCCCCGGGCCGAGACTGCTCCTGCTGCAGGCGAACGAACTCGTGGCCGCCGTCCCGTTGACCCGGGGACTGACCCGGACCCTGCCGGCCGACCCCGCGCGCCCGGCACGGATCACCGTGCGTCCCCTGGACTGGCACCTGACCGCCGGGTGCGTCGCCGGCGCGACGTCGACGGGCAACCGGTTCCGGCTGGCCTGGACCACTCCCGCGAGCTCCCAGGACTGGCGGTGAGCGTCCTCACCGGCGCGCTGAGCGCCGGAACCCTCACCGGGAACCACCCCGGTGCCGTCCTGACGTTCCACACCACCCGCGCCGACGGGACCCTCGACACCCCGCCCGCCGTCGTCCACCACACCGACGCCCACGAGGTCGAGGTGAGCGTGCCCGTCACCGCGGACCTGCGCGGTGGCAACGTCTCGGTGACGCTCGTGGGGCTCAGCGACGACCACCACGCCACCCTTGCCGCGAAGCTCCCCACCGGCGGGTACCGCCTGGACGCCCTGCGCGTCCACCTGTTCTGGCGGGACACGAACTCCTCCGTCGCGGGGTACCTCGGCAACCTCCTGGGACTGGGTGCGCTCACCGGGAAGCTCGCGGGGCTGGCCGGGGCGGCGGGGGACCCGCTGGAAGCCGTCCGGGTGGCCGAGATCGCGGTGACCGGTGTGACCCGCCGGCGTGGCGCCCGCCGCTACGAGACCGTGGTCACCGGTGGGTTGCGGGTCGCGGCGCGCACCGCGACCCGACTTCCCCGACCGCTCGCCGTCACGGGCCTCGACACCGCCGCGGAGGACCTCGCCCGGGCCGCCGGCGTCGCCGTCACCACCTACCCGGTCGACGCCGTGGACGCCCCGTTCCGCGCCGCCCGCGGGGAGAGGGTGGCCGACGCCCTGCAGCGGCTGAGCGCCCTCTACGAACTCGCCTCGGGCCGCTACGGCCGCGGCATGCTGCTGGTCCGTGGTGATCGACTGCACCTCGGACCACGCCCGATCCCGTTGCAGGGCAGCACGGTCAGGCTCGACTGGGCGAGCGGACTGCTGGGGGCGGAAGCGCTGCCCCCACTCGTCGCCGACGTGGAAGCCGAGGACGGCGGAACGGGCGCGGTGTCGCGCGGGCAGTGGAAACTCACCCTGCGGGGTCGCCCCGACCTGCACCCGGGCGACGTCGTGAGCTTCGATCCGCCCGTCGGGGAGGAGACGTCCCCGACGGGTGTCCTGGCGGCCCTCGCCGGCGCGTTCGCGGCACCCTTCTCCGGGCTGCTGGCGACGCAGGGCGGAACCCGGGGGTACGTCTCGGGCCTGACCCACACGCTGAGCCGGACCTCGGGGTTGCTCACCGAACTCACCGTCGTGGCGCTGACGGGCGGGGAGGACGGCTGGGACCACCGCAGCGTCGCCCCGAGCGCCCAGGCCGTGCGGGGGGCGACGGGCGCGCCCGCCGACCACCCCGACCCGGTCGTGGCCCTGCGCGCCGAACTCGAACGGACCGTCGCGGGCAGGCTGGCCCAGACCGAGGTGGCCGAGGTCGGTGAGGTCCGCGGCGTCACGGGCCGACGCACGACGGTGTGGCTCGGGACGGACCCCGCCGCGGACGCCCACGGCAACGGGACCGCCCGGTTGCCCATCGACCGCGCGGCCCCGCTCGAGGTCGGCGACCTCCCCTACCTCACCCCCTTCGCCTGGGGCCCGTGCGGTCTGGTCCTGCCGCGCTACCCGGGAACCCGTGTCGTCGCCGTCCACCGCCACGGTCTGCCCTCCGAACCTGTCGACGTCGGCGCGGTCTGGCCGGACGGTGAGGGTCCCGACGCGAGACCCGGTGACTGGTGGCTCACCCTGCCCGTCGGCGTCCCGGCCGAGCGACGGACGAGCCTGGCGCCCACGGCGGTTCCCGAACCCCACCGGGGCACGGTGACCAACGACCTCGTGGACGCCGACGGTCACCGGGTCATCGAGGTCGGCGACCTGCGCATCCGCATCGGCCCCGACGCCCCCGGCACGGCCGGGAAACGTCCGGAACCCCTCACGGGGGACCCCGTGCTGGCGATCGAGCACTCCGACGGCACGACGCTGCTGACGTTCGCGAAGAACGGGGACGTCACGCTGGTGGCCAAGGGGAAGCTCACCCTCAAGGGAACCTCGATCGCCCTCGAAGGCGACGACGTCGACGTGACAGTGAAGAACCGGATGAACGTGGAGGGCCCCTCGTGACCGTCGTCCTGACCACCGCCGCCACCGTCGCGTGCACGTTCCAGGGGAAGGTGGTGCTGACCCCACCCCGCTCGGCGTTGCAGGTGAACGGCACAACCGTCCCGACGGCCGGGAACGTCGGCGACTGGGAACCCGTTCCCGCCAGCTGTCAGGCGAAGACGCCCGAGCCGAAACCGTCCCCCTGCACCGGGGTCGGCAGCGTGAGCGCCGGACGGTCCACCAGGCTCTTCGTCGACGGCGATCCCGTCGTGCTGGAGGACCTCTCGGCGCTCTCGACGGGATCCGACGTCACCGTCGGGCACACCGTCTCCGTCAAGGCCACCTCCGCCTCCGCCCTCCAGGCGGTGTGACGTGACCGGAGACGGGTCCCTGCGACGGCGCGCCCTCGGCTGGGGCCTGCGCAGCACCGAGATCCTGCCGGGCGCGGACCTGGGTCGCGACCTCGAACTCGTCGACGGTCCGGGCGGACGGGACCTGTCGCTGGTGGCGGACGTCGAGAACCTCGCCCAGTGCCTGCAACTGGCCCTCACGACACGCCTGGGCGACGACGTCTTCAACTCGGGTTTCGGGTTCGACGGCGTCCGGGTGCTGGCCGAACCGACCGCGCCGGGGCTGGCCCGGGAACAGGTGCGCGTCGCGGTCCTGGACACCGTGCGCCGCGACCCCCGGGTGCGGCGCATCGTCGACCTGCAGGTGCTCGACCACCGGCTGGCCCGGGCGGGAACCGCCGAGGTCGTCTGCGCCGTCGAGACCACGAGCGGGGAACCCGTGTCGATCTCCCTGGACGGGGTGGTGAACCGTGCCTGAACCGCAGATCGCCCGCACCTGGGGTGACGTCGGCGCCGTCGACTCGGCGGTGCTGCGCGCGACCGGGACCGACGACGTCGGGGTCACCACGTCGGGTTTCGTGCCCAAGTCGTTCGCCCGGTTGCTGGCCGAGAAGCTGGCGCTGGCGCAGGGGGTGTTCGGCAGCGACGTGGACCTCACGGCCGGCTCGGTGGTGCGCAAGCTCCTGGAGATCAGTGCGCTCGAGGACGCCCGCACGTGGGCGGCCGTCGGGGCGGCCTGGGACGACGCGTTCGTCACCTCGGCCACGGGTGAGGCGCTGAGCCGCCTCGGCGCCGAACTGGGCCTGCCGCGCCCGTTCTCGGAGGCCGCCGGGAGCGTCCGGCTGCAGCTGAGCGGAACCCTGCCGACCGGGACGGCGAACGTCTCGATCCCCTGGGGTTCCCGGCTGCTCACGTCCGGCGGTCACGACGTGGCCACCGCGGAGGACGTCGTCCTCGACCCGGTCCAACCCGTCCGGGACGTGGCCGTCGTCGCGTTCCTCCCCGGACCCGAAGGTGATCTCGACCCCGCGGTCGTCGACGCCGGCGGCGCCCACCCGCAGCGCATCGACCGGTGGAACATGCTGGACGACGGTCTCGCCGACTACTCCGCCCTCGCCGCCGGCAGCGGTGTGCAGGTGCAGGTGCAGCACACCCGGCCGCTGACGGGCGGGACGTCGAGGTGGCCCGACGACCGCTACCGGACGCTGCTCCTGCGGGCCCCGCGCTCGTTGTGGACCGCCGACGCCCTGCAGGTGGCGGTGTCGCTGGTGCCGGGGGTCCGGCAGGTGCTCGTCCGCGACGCCTGGGGCGGTCTGGACCTCGACCAGTCGATCTTCGGGAACTTCTCGTTCCTGGAACGCGTGTTCTCGGCCGAACGCGACCTGGCCAGCCCGTACTACGTCACGATCCTCGTCGCCCCCACCCCGGCCGCGATCTGGGACGGTCCCGAGGGGTTGCAGGCGCAGGTGCGCGCGGCGGTGGAGGACCTGCGGCCGCTGGGCATCTTCCCCTCCGTGGTGCAGGGCGAGACGGCCGCGGTGTCGTTCGCGGCCGACGTGCTCGTGGCGGGGGTCCCGCTGCCCGGTGGGGGAGACCGCGTGGTGAACGCCTCCGACGCCGCGGCGACCCTGAAGCAGCGCCTCTCGGACCGGGTCCGGCGCTACGTGGGCGGCCTCTCCTTCGGTGAACCCGTCCGGGCGGCCGAGGTCGTGCACGGGCTGATGGACGAACCGGGTGTCGTGGACGTGCGCAACCTGACCCTGGTGCGGGCTCCCGTCCTCGTCGACGACGACGTCCCCGCCGAACTCGTCGGGCCCGGGGACGACCTCGTGCGTGCCGTCCGCCTGGGCGTGGGGGAGAACTACGACGTCGGGGCGTCGAGCATCCCCGGGTACGTGCAACGCCTCGACCTGCTGCGGCTGGTGACCCGGTGAGCCACCCGGCGGGAGATCCGGAGGACGTCGGCGGCAGTTCCGTCGCGGCCCTCGCCGACCACCTCACGGGACCGTTGCGCGCCGGCGCCGTGCTGGAGGAGAACCCGCTGTCCGCGGACGGCCGGGCCCTCGTCGGCTGGGCACGGGAACCGTTGCTGCTGCTGCGGATCGACGTGGACCTCGACCTCGCCGAACTCCTCGCCACGGTGGTCCTCACCCCCTCGACCGCGGGGGGCGCGGGAACCCCGACGACCGTCGACCTGCGTTTCGCGTCGTTCACCGAACGGGGTTCCTGCCTGGCGCTGCCGTCGCTGCAGTCGGGCGGTGGTTCCGGGGAGGTCGCCGTGGAGGTGCGGGTTCCGGGACGCAGCGCGGCCGAGGTCGTCACCCTCGTGCTCGTGCAGGGGGTGGCCGGTCGCCTCGCCCACGTGCTGACCGCCGAGAAGGCCGCGGTTCGCCGGGCCGCCCGCGAGGTGGCCGCGGTGCGGAACCCCGGGACGGCACGCCGCGCGAGCCTGGACCGCCACGGCGCCGACCTCGGGGTCGCCCGGTTCACCGACCGCCTCGTCGGCAACGCCGTGACCGGGCAGGTGAGCACCGCGGTGCGCACCGAACCCGACGGACGGGAACCCGACGAGGACTACCGGCGTCGGCTCCAGGCCGTGCGCCGGTTCCGGATCCCGACCCCCGCCGGGGTGCGCGAGGCGCTCGGCGCCCCGCTGGCCGAGCTGGGCGTGACCTCCGCGGTGGAGGTCGTCGAACGGACCGACGAGTTCGCCGTCGCCGTCCAGTTCGTGGCCGCGGGGCCCGGGGGAGCGGCCGCGCTCGAGGGGGTCCTCAGCGACCTGCGACGGGACCGTCTGGTGCGCCCCGCCGGCAGCGGGGACGCCGACACCGCCGCCAGGTTGCTGTCCGCACCGTCGTGGGAGGACCTGCTCGAACTGCGGGCCACGCTGCTGCAGGGGTACCGGTTCACCGGTCAGGCCTCCGTCGACCCCGCTTTCGCTCCGGGGTTGGCGCGCTGCCTGGGCCTCGCCTTCCGGTTGCGGGAGGCCCTGGGCGACGGCAGCCACTGGGAGGTGCAGCGCGCCCAGGACCCCACCGGCGGGAACCGGTACCAGCTCGGTGCGGGCGCGGACCTCGTGCTGCCCGACGCCGCCGCGGCGGAGACCTTGCGGCAGAGAGCGCTCACCGTCGACCCGGCCACGGTCACGGCCCCCGTCCGCGGGGTGCTGCAGGCCGCCCGCGTGGCGGCCGGCGCGGGAGAGGACCCCGGCTTGCGCTGGTTCCTCGAGGGGTGCGGGTTGCGGACGGTGCAACCCCTGGCGGGTGCCGTCCACGTCAGCCACCTGCCGGTGTTCGGCCTCGACGTCACCGTGGCCGACACCCCCGACCTGCCCGGCTGGACGCACCTCCTGCCGCTGCCGCAGCGGCAGTGGCGCGACCCCGCGTTGATCCGCTACGCCGCCACGACCGGTCGACTCGAACTGGTCACCCTCGCCGCCGACGGTACGGCCACCGTCGTCGTCGCGTCGGACTCCACACCGGGGTGGACGAGCCTCGCGGTCCTGCCGAGTGCGGACCCGGCGAGCGAGTGGCTCGTCGTGGGCCACGACGCCGTGAGCGGGAACCTGGCGGCCTACGGCTGGTACGTCGGCGCCGCCGCCGCGGAGGGCGCGACCCAGAAGCTGCAGATCCGGACGAACGGGTGGGAACCCGGCGCGGAGGTCGTGGTCGCCGCGCGGTTCCGTGGTCCGGGGTCACCGGCCGACGTGGTCGTCTGCAACCACCGGACCGGAACCTTGACGCTGTACCGCAGCGAGTACCTGCAGGGGATCTGGCGTGGCGGGCCCGCCGGTGACGGCGATCCCGGCGGGGGAGGCGGCGGACGGTGGACCCACCTGCTCCCCGGGCGTTTCCACCCCGCGCGTGAGACGGGACCCGAGGTGCGCCAGCTGCTCTGCTACGACCGCCGGTCCGGGGACCTGCAACTCCTGGAGCCCGTCGAGGACGGTTTCGTCGTGGCGTGGCGGATCGCGGGGTGGCGGCCCGGGTACACGCACCTGACGACGACCGCCGACGAGGCGGTCCTCGTGACCCACGACCGCGAACGCGGCGGCCTGCAGCGCTGGACCGGGATCGCCACGGGCAACCCCGTGCCGGCCGGGACGGACCCCTGCCCGCCCCGCACCGTGACTGCGATGGCGTCCGTGGCCGGGCAGGTGCTGCTCTACGACCGCGCGAGCGGACGGGTCTCGTGCGTGACCCCACGCCGGCAGGGACGCCTCGCTCCGTTCCCCGGCCGACGCCGGCGCGACGCGACGCCGCCCACCCCGGGCGGTGTGGTCTGGCACGCTGCCACGACCGCGGTGACGACCGCTGTGCTGCGCGGGGGCGACGGCGTCTTCGGGCCCGACGCGAGTGCCGTGCTCGCCCAGGGGCTGGACGCGGCCGCGACCGCGTGGGGCGCCCGTGCCGGTGCGGCGTGGGCGGTGCTCGTCGACCGCGACGCCCAACGGACGGTGTGGGAGGCGGTGACCGAGGCCGGCCCCGCAGCCGCTGAACTCACCTCGGCGGGGATCCCGCCGGTCCCCGCGGGCGCGGGGTTCGCCGCGGCCGCCGGGGCGCTCCCCCTGCAGTACCTCGCGACGCTGCACCTGGACCCGGCGACGGTCACCGTCCTGGCCGCCGGCGATCAGACCGCCCACGACGAGGCCGCGGCCCTGCTGGAGGTGCTCTCCGCCGACGGGCTGGCGTGCGCGGTGACGCTGACGACGACGGCGGGAACGTTCCTCGTCGTCTCCGTCACCGGGCTGCCGGGGGTCACGCCGAACCTGGCGGACCGCCGGACGGCGGGGTTCCGCTGGTACGCGTTGCCGGTCCAGGGGCTCCCCGGCGTCGTCGCCCCGGTGGGGGCCTCGAGCTCCTGGGCGGCGGCCGACGACGGGGTCACGGCACTGGTCGTGCTCGCCTACCGCCGTGGTGGCGACGCCGATCCGTACGAGGTGCTGCTGCGGATGCCGCCGGGCGCCGTGCTCACCCCCGAGCAGTACGAGTTCGCCCTCAACGTCGTCGCCCGTGCCGTGCCCGCCGGCATCGAAGTGAACACCTACGCGTTGCGCCGCAGGCACCTCGACCTCGACGGCGACCTCCACCCCGATCCCTTGTCCCCTGACGCCGCGCGTTCCTACCGGAGGTTCCGATGACCGACTCGAACCCGTTCACCACGTCGGCGGACGCGCTCATCACGAAGGTCACGGCCACGGGGGTGAGCCGGAGCGACGCCGTCTCCCTCGTCGGCCAGTGGCTGCTCGGCAGCGTGCAGGCCGGGGGTCGTTCGTTCGCGTTCTCGGCCCCCCTGCCCGCCGCCGACGCCACCTGGCAGGCGACCTTCGCGCGCAGCTTCCAGCACGCCGACTGGATCGACGGCGAGAGCGTCGTGCAGGCCGGTCAGTCGGTGGGGGAGGACGGTTTCAACACGCGACTGCACCGCATCGAGGCCGATCTCGACGCCCTGGGCCAGCAGGCGAGGACGACGTACGCGAACCTCAACGCGCTGCGCCAGGCCGTCGTGACGATGCTCGAGGAGGTGCGACTGGAGCTGAACCGCATCGACGCCGACCTCTCGCCCCGCACGGGCGGCGGGGTCCAGCAGTCGGGGATCGACAAGTACCTCCTCGGCCCGAAGTTCAGCGGTTCGGCCGTCATCGCCGGCCAGAAGGTGCAGATGTGGCAGACCGACCAGGGGGTCCTCGCCCTGCCCTGGGTCGCAGGCGCCGGTGGTCCCGATCCGCTGGTCAACCCCGACGGGGTCCGCGCACCCCAGCTCGCCGGGCTGATCGCGACCCACCCCGAGCTCGTCGCGGACATCACCGCGGGGCGGACCACCTCCCAACTGGTCGCCGCGCACGGGAACCTGCGGGCCGAGGACGGGACCTCGTTCGCCGACCTCGTCTCGACCGTCCCCGCGGACGGGACGTTCGCGACGACGGGCGACCTGGTGACGCTGGTGACGCAGCAGGACGTCGTGGCGACCGTCGCCCTGGGCAGCCAGGAGGCGGTCTCCTCCCGCGTGCTGGGCGGCGCGCGGGTGAGCACGGACACCGCTGCCGTCCCGTTGGACTCGGTGGCGACGCTGTCCTCGCAGGAACGGTTCGCCCTGGCGGGATCGGGGATCACGACCGTGGGGCAGCTCACCGCAGCCGGGCCCGAGCAGGTGCAGGGCATCTTCGACACCGCCGGGACGGGGGCCGTCCCCGGCCGGGCCGCGGTGCTGGACGCGGGGTTCAAGGTGGCCGCCGGATTGCAGGGGCTGGTGCGGGCGCGCCTCTGACCTCCCCGTCGGTGGGTGCCGACGTGAGGGACACTGGAGCCGTGACCGCACCCTTCTTCCTCGACTGCGACACCGGCATCGACGACGCCATGGCCATCGGCTGGCTGGCGACGACCCCGGGGATCGACCTCGTCGGTGTCTCGACCGTCAGCGGCAACCTCGACGCCGCCGGGGGCGCCCGCAACACCCTGGACCTGCTGGCCATGATGGGGCTGCCCGACGTCCCCGTCAGCGTCGGCGCCCACGACTTCCTCGACCACGCCTACTCCGGTGGTGCGCCCGAGGTCCACGGCGTGAACGGGATCGGCGAGGTGACGCTGCCGCGCGCGGCGGCCGAGCCCACCGGCACGAGCGGCGCGCAGGCCATCGTCGACGCCGCCCGTGCGCACCCCGGTGAACTCGACCTGCTGGCCATCGGGCCGTTCACCAACATCGCCCTCGCCCTGGAACTCGAACCGCGACTGCCCGAACTCGTCGGGAGGTTCACCGTCATGGGTGGTGCCGCGATGGCACCGGGGAACGTGTCGGCGCTGGCGGAGGCGAACGTCGCCAACGACCCGCTCGCCGCCCACACCGTGTTCACCGCGGGTTTCGACCTGACGATGATCGGCCTGGACGTCACGATGAAGCACGTCTTCGAGGAATCCCACCGCCAGGAACTCCTCGCCGTGGGAACCCCCGTCACCACGGCCATCGCGCAGATGCTCGAGTACTACTACGCGTTCTACGCCCAGCGCTACGGCCGGCCCTGCGCCGTCCTGCACGACCCGCTGGCCGCGGCCGTCGCGACCGGCGAGGTGGAGCTCGCGGTGGCCCCGACCGTTCCCGTCGTCGTCGACCACACCGACGGACCGGGCCGCGGGCAGACGATCGCCGACCTGCGCGACGTCTACCAGGGTTTCCCGACGGCCTACCCGGGCGGCACCCGGGTCGCCCTGGAGATCCCCGGCGACTTCGCGGCAACCCTGCTCGAGCGGTTGTCCCGCCTCTGAAAACGGTTGGTGGAGTGCGGGTTCCGCTGCCTACCCTGAACCGGTGATCAGACACCCGCACGCCGGTGAGGAGGCCCGCCGCCTCGCCGAGGCCGGCACCGTGCTGCTGACCCAGGTCGGCAGCGGGGTGCACGGCACCGCCCTCACCGGTCAGGACGACCGCGACGAACTCGGCCTGTGCCTGGAGCCCGTCGAGTTCGTGACCGGCCTCGCCCGGGTGCGCACCCCGGGCGGTCGCGAGATCCCCTTCGAGCAGTACGAACTGCACACCGCCTGGGCCCGCCCGCGCGGGCTGGCCGAGAGGTCCGGCCCGGGGGACCTCGACGTCGTCGTGTACAGCGCCCGGAAGTGGGCCCGCCTGGCCCTGGCCGGGAACCCCACGGTGCTGCTGCCGTTGTGGGTTCCCGACGCCGAGGTCGTCGCGGTGACCGACGCCGGCCGGGAACTGCGCGAGAACGCCCACCGCTTCGCCTCACGCACGACCGGACGACGGTTCCTGGGCTACCTGCGGTCGCAGCGCGCCGCGTTCCTCGGTGAACGTGGTCGTCGGGCCGCGGTGCGGGCGCGACGCTCCGGTCCCGGCTACGCCCCGAAACCGGCCACCCACGCGCTGCGGCTCGGGCTGCAGGGTCTGGAACTGCTGCGCACCGGCCGGGTCACGTTGCCCGTGCCGGGCCCGGACCTGGACGCGCTGCGCTCGGTGCGCCGGGGCGAGTGGGCCCTCCGTGACGTCGAGGCGTGGGTCGCGGACCTGGAGGCCGACCTGCTCGCCGCGGTCCGGGCGAGCGACCTGCCGGAGACCGGCGACCGGGCCTGGGTGGACGGCTGGCTGACGCGGTCCCACCAGGAGTTCTGGGCCCGCTGAACCTTCCCCGCGGCTACCTCGTTGTGCCCGCCATGGGGACGAGTGTGCGTGACGGTGCGATCGCACTGGCGGTGTCGGTGCTGGTCTGCGCCGCCCTGGCCTCCTACGCCGGGGTGGCGCTGTCACAGGGGGCCGCGGCGATCGCCGGCATCGGGCTGGTCGCGTGCGCCGCGGTGGCGGTGGGTTCGCGCCGGGACCGCTGGTCGGGCCCGGCGGACCGGGTGACGCTGGCCCGGACGGTGCTCGTGGGTGGGTGCGCGACGGTCGCCGTCCTCGCCCTCACCGGGGTCGTCGGGCCGCGGCCGTGGTGGCTGGTCGGGCTCGCCGTCCCGGCGTTGGTGCTCGACGGCGTCGACGGCTACGTCGCGCGCCGCACCGGCACCGCGACGCCCGCCGGCGCCCGACTCGACATGGAGGTCGACGCCGCCCTGCTGCTGGTGCTCTCGCTGACCGTGGCGCTCACCCAGGGGTTCTGGGTAATCGCCATCGGCGCGATGCGCTACCTGTGGGTCGGCGCAGCCCGCGTCCTGCCGCGACTGCGGGGCGAATTGCCGTTCCGCTACTCCCGCAAGGTGTTCGCCGTCGTCCAGGCCGTCGCGTTGATCCTCGCCCTGGTCCCGGTCGTGCCGGTGCCGGTGGCGCGGGCCGGGTTGGTCCTCGCCCTGGCCTGCCTGGTGTTCTCCTTCGGGCGGGACGCCCTGACCCTGCTAGCCCACCGCACCGGCGAGGCGGTCGATCGTCGTCGTCCAGCCCTCCCGGATGCCCAGGCCGAACCAGTGCTCGACCTGACCCGCCTCGAGGTTCTCCGAGAGGCTGAGTCGGGCCGTCATGCGCGTTCCGTCCTCGGTGGCGACGAAGTCCAGTGACACCAGGGGAGTGGCGTCGACGTCGTCGGGGTCGAGTTCCGGCCAGCCCCCCACCGCCCCCCAGCTGAACACCAGCCGGTGCGGGGTGTCGATCTGCAGGTAGCGTCCACCGGTCGCGTAGCGCCGACCTCCCGGCCCTTCCTGGAGCAGGACCCGCCAGTACCCCCCGACGCGCAGGTCCACGCTCGGTTCCGACTGCGCTGCAGGCAGTCCCGAGAACCACTCCAGCTCCCCGGGTTCGGTCCAGGCCGCGAACACCCGTTCCGGGGCGACGGGGTAGTCGCGGACCAGGGTGATGCTGCGTCCTGCGGTCTCGGTGCTCGGTCCCGTGCTCATGGTGTCTCCTTCGACAGGTGCTCGGCGAGTCGGTCGAACCGGTCGGTGAAGAACCGCCGGTAGTCGTCCATCCAGTCGTCGACGGCCCGCAGGGGTTCGGTGGCGAGCCGGCAGGGCCGCCACTGCGCCCGCCGGCCCTTGACCACGAGTCCGGCGCTCTCCAGGACCGTGAGGTGCCGGGAGATCGCGGGCAACGTCACCGCGTGCGGCGCGGCGAGTTCGTTCACGGTCGCCTCACCCCGGGCGAGCTGGGCGAGCAGGGCTCGACGGGTGGGGTCGGCGAGGGCGGCGAAGGTGACGCTCAACTGGTCATCCACGTGGGTCTCCCGTACTTGACGACTTCGACAAGTACAACGCGGCGGCCGGTCGCCGTCAACCCCGGGAGACGGGTCAGGCCGGGGGATCCGGTCGGCGGCGGGCGTCGAGGACGTCACCGACGGCGTCGGCCAGCCGCTGCAGCACCGTGAGGGCGACGTCGTCGAGGTCGCGGGGGAAGCGGTCCAGGACGCACACGGCCCCCAACGGCAGACCGTCGCGGTCCAGGATCGGCGCCCCGGCGTAGGCGCGCAGCTGCTCGGGGCCGGTGACCAGGGCGTTGTCGGCGAAGCGGGCGTCGGCCGTCGCGTCGGGGACGGCGATGGAGTGCTCGGCCGCGACGACGTGGGCGCAGAAGGAGACCTCCTTGGGGGTCCGGGAGGTGTCGTAGCCCAGGACGCCGGTCAGGCCGCGGCGGGCGGCGAACACCTGCTCGTCGGCTCCGACCAGACTCACCAGGGCGGCGGGCATGCCCAGGGAGCGGGCCGCGGTGGTGATCAGCTCCTGCAGTTCCGGGTCGTCGGTGAGGGCCGCGACGTCGTGCTGCTGCAACGACTGCAGACGCCGCCGCTCGTCGTGGTGCTCCGGTGCGCTGGGCATGGGCGTCTTTCGGCTCGGGGTTCCAGGATCAGACGGAGACCGGGTCCTGCGCGCCTTCGGGCGTGGCGAGGACGGTGCGGTCGCGGCCGGTGCGCTTGGCCCGGTACAGGGCCTGGTCGGCTTCGCTCATGACCTGCTGCATCGACTGGCCCGGTCGCCACTGGCTGATGCCGATGCTGCACGTCTGCCCGGCGGGGATGTCGGCGCGGATGCGGTCGGCGACCACGCGGGCCTGTTCGGCGGTGCAGCCGGGCAGGGCCAGTGCGAACTCCTCGCCACCCCAGCGGGCCAGCACGTCCACGTCGCGCAGGTGGGTGGGGGTGCGGCGGGCGAAGGCGCGCAGCAGCTCGTCGCCGGCGAGGTGCCCGCAGGAGTCGTTGTAGGCCTTGAAGTGGTCCAGGTCGACGAGGGCGAACGTCAGCGGGGCGCCGGTGCGGTCCGCGCGGGCGATCTCGATGCCGGCGGCCTCGTCCCAGCGACGCCGGTTCGCGAGCCCGGTGAGGGGGTCGTGGACGGCGGCCTGGGCGAGCTGGTCGACGAGGTCGGCCCGGTCGAAGGCGTGGGCGGCCTCGGCGGCGAGGGCGGTGAGCAGCGCCGTGATCGCCGGGGGCAGAGCCGCGAGACGCCCCTGCCAGAGCACGACGAGGACACCGGCCACGACACCGTCACGTCCGGGGACGGGGATCCAGGCCCCGGACGCCTCGCCCATGGTCTGGGCGATGAGGGGGTGGGCCTGGGGGTGGTGGGCGGCGTCGGCCAGGAAGAGCGGTTCGTCGGCGTAGTAGCAGGTGTGGACGAGGCTCGTCGCCTCGTAGAGGTCCAGGGTCATCCGCGTGCCCTCGGGCAGCACCTCCTCGGCCGGAGCTCCGCCCTGGTCGACGTGGGCGGTGGCGACGAAGTGGCGGGTGGCGCCGTCGGGCTGCCACAGCATGGCCGACCAGGCACCGGAGATGTCCAGGGCGGCCTCGCAGACCGCCCGGCGGGGGTCGGGGGAGGTCAGGACGTCGCGGGAGGCGCTGACGAGTCGTTCGAGGTGGTCCGTCTGTTCGCGCAGCTGGTCGTTGGCGCGGCCCAGGGCGACCTCGCGTGCCCGCACGCTGCGGAGGTCGTGCAGGGCGACGACCGCCCCCAGGACGGTGCCGCCGGGCGCGGTCAGGCGGCGGGCGCTGCAGATCACGGGCACGGCCGGCAGCCCGTCCGGGGCGATCAGCACCTCGACCCCCACGACCTGCTCGTGCCGCAGAGCGCGCTGCAGGGGGGAGTCCGGCGACTGCAGCAGTGCCCATCCCGCGTCACCGTCGAAGGCCGAGAGGGGGTCCCCGGACCGCAGTCCGTGCCAGATCCGGGCGGTGTCGTTGAGCAGGGTGAGACGGCCGTCGGCGTCGCAGACCGCGACGCCGACGTCCACCGTGGCCAGGACGGTGTCGGCGAGGTCGGCGCGCTGCCGGACCTGCTCCAGCAGGTCGAGCGCTCGGGCCTCGGAGGTGCGCAGACGTCCCAGCAGGACCTCGCGTTCGTCGCGGCTCAGGGCCAGGGCCAGGCCGATGACGGCCAACAACCCGACGTAGGCCTGCACGACCAGGGCGCGGGTGGCGGGGTGGGCGATGGCGGCGAAGGGCCCGCCGCCGGCGAGGGTGAGCAGGACGGCGACGCAGCTGATGAGGAAGTCGTGCAGGGTCACCAGGGTGGTGTCGAAGCGCAGGGCGATCCACACCGTCAACGCCAGGGGCAGGAAGGCCAGGGGGAGCCCGTGGGCGAACCAGAACACCCCGAGGTAGGCCACGGCGGAGGCGGCCAGGGCGGCGGCGAGTTCCACGGAGCGCCAGCCGGTCGGCACCAGGAAGGGCAGTCGACGCGAGGAGGCCTGCGCGGTTCCGGTGAGGTCGCGACGGGTGCCGAGCACGTGCCCCACGCGCAGCACCAGGACCGTGATCAGAGCGATGGCGACGCTGTTGCGGACCATCCAGACCGCGATCGGCAACCAGGACCACGCGCCGGCGGCCAGCGCCGCGGCGGTCGGGCCGATGAGGCCCCCGGCGGCCGTGGCCACCAGGGCCGCACCCAGCAGGCGGGCCAGGGTGCGGGTCCCGGTGAGGGGTTCACGCCCGCCGGCACCCCACAGGTGCGGGCACCACCGGCGCAGCAGGACGACGAAGACCTCGACCTGCAGGAGGTTGGCGAGCACGAAGAAGGCGGCGAGCACGGGACCGGCTCCGGTGGCCACGTTGAGCGACCAGGTGAGCAGGGCCAGCAGGGCGACGTCCAGACGGCGGGTCCCGGCGTCGCGCTGCACGGCGAACCACGCCGCCGACACACCCGCCGCGGGCCACACGAGGCTCAGGCTGGTGCCGTCCATGATCGTAGTGCGTCCCAGGAGGACGGCGACCGCGAAGACGAGGGCGAAGCCGAGGCTGCGCGCCGCCGACCGGAAGGCGGGAGTCGTCGTGCTCACCGGTACCTCTCGCGCGTCGTTCGTCCCCGGGCTCTGGAGACGGGCTCAGTCGTGACCATCGACGCGGTACGGCACCTGCTTGACCCTGACGGCGCTGAACGGGTGACGTGCTGGGGAGTGCGTCTCGTCGGTAACTTGTCATAATGTCGAAAGCCGGTTTTATCTGCGGCGCAACGTGTCTAGAGGGTTTCTGAGGGTTTCTTGGTTACTGCGTCAGGACATTCCTGAAACCAACTCCTTCGTATTCTTCGACCGGGTTACCGACCCTATCGCCGGTCGTCGAGAAACTCCATCGTCGGCCCTGGCGAGCACGTTGCGGATGGAGTTCGGCGACCACGTCGCCGCGGATCGAGGGGGGTGTCCGTTCGCGTCGAGCCAGGCCCCGAGTTCGCGAAACGACATGCCCCGTTCCTCGTACAGCTTCCGCATCGTGCGGAGGGTCTTCTGCTCCGAGGGGACGGGGACGAGTTCGCGGCCCTCGGCGCGGAAACCGAACGGTGGCCGGCCCCCGCCGTACCCGCCGGCGGACACCTTCCGCGCCTTCCCCGCGCGCAGGCGCAGGCGGATCACCTGACGCTCGTAGTCGGCGACGGCGCCGAGGATCTGGCGCACCAGCGCCCGGGTCGGGTCCTCGGGGTCGTGGGCGAGGTTCTCGTCCTCGGCCGCGAACGTCGAGTGCAGCTCGAGGCCGACCCGGTGCAGGTCGGCCAGGATCGTCTCCTGCAGCACGACGTCGCGGGCCAGGCGGTCGAGGCGGTAGACGACGATCGCTCCGGCCTCGCCCGCGGCGAGGCGCCCCAGGGCCCGGGCCAGCGCGGGACGGTCGGTGACGTTGTCCGCACCGGAGCGGCCGACGTCGGACTCGACGGCGACGACCCGGTGCCGGTGCTTGCGTGCCCAGGCGCGAACGGCCTCCTCCTGGACCTGCAGGCCCTGGCCGTCAGCCTGAGCGTCGGTGCTTACTCGGCAGTAGGCGACGATCTTCACCCTCGGAGTCTCGCAGATCGTGCAGAAACTCCGGCGCATTCGCGGGTCGTGGCGCGAGCTCGAAGTGGCGCTGCAGGAGCCAGGTGCACGACCGCGGGTCCTCCGCCGAGGTGAGCTCGTCGGTCCAGCCGTAGTCGGCCCACCAGTACAGGACGTCGCCGCGCTGCACCGGACGCGAGCCGGAGCCGTCCTCGGGACGGAAGTCCCGGCGCGTGCACCCGCCGGGGGCGATGGCCCCGCAGTCCTGGCACCAGATGCGGCACCCGTCGCGGTGGTGCTCCCGCTCGCGGCCGCCGTGGCCGACGTCGCGCCAGCGCCAGTCGTGCGCGACCAGCACCCGGTGCGCGGGGACGTAGCGCGGGGTGAGCTGGCGCGGGAAGCGGCGGGTGGGCACGCCGTACCAGTAGAGCCCGCCGAGGGCGAAGTACGCGCGGTGCGCCATGCACCGCTCGCCCGTCAGCTCGTCGGCCCGGTTGAGGCAGGTGCACGGTGTCTCGGCGGTCCACTCGAGGACCTCCTGAACGGCGTCGCGCAGGTCGTGGAGCCAGGCCATGTCGGACACCCTGCAACGCTCTGACCTGCAGTGTTAGCAAACCTGTAGGTATCTGCTCCGTTTGGCCCATGATCGTGACCCGTGCGGGTGCCCTCGCGACCCTCGCCAGAGGGTCAGCTCAGCGGGTCGGCTTGACCAGTCCCGGCGGGACGGTGCCGTCGAGGAGCTGCCGCGCCTCGGCACCCTCGGAGGCCCGTGTCAGCGTCTCCCGGACGGCGAGCTGCGCCGGCTGACCGGTCTTGGGGTCGCGGACCTGCACCCGGGTGTCCATCAGCGTGCTGACGGTCTCGTCGGGGAGCTGGCCGGCGATGACGAGGACCTCGGCCAGGGCATCGACGATGGTCTGGTTGCCGAGCTGCGGCCAGCCTGGCCAGTTGCCGCTCGACCAGTCCCCGCCGAGCTGACGGATGATGACCCCGCCCATCTTCAGCAGCTCGTCGAGCTTGCGTTCCTGCTCAGGGGTCATGTCGTCGGCCTCGGCCTTCTTGGTGTCGGGGGTCGGTGCGGGCGGGTGCAGGATGCGGGCGGCGCGGGCGAGGATCACGGAGCGCTGCGGCCGGCGGATGTCGCCGGGACAGTCCGGGTGACCCCAGCCGACCTTCGAGCCCATGCCGTGCCAGCCGAAGCCGGTCTGGCCGGGGGCCTCGGCGAGCTTCATGGCCCACCCCCGGGTGTCGGCGCCCCAGGCGTAGAGCGCGGCCGCGGTGTTCAGCTGAGCCTCCGTCAGGGGCTCGCCGACGTAGCCCTCGAACTCGACCGAGTGGTACATCCCGTTCCCCGACCCCTGGGCCCAGGCGTAGGAGGTGTCAAGGTCGACGTACTGCTCGAGGCGGCCGTCCTTGGCGATCCACCAGGTGCTCGAGGACTCCGAGCCCTTCCGGTTGAACCACGGCTGGGGGGAGTTGTTGCCCTGCTGAGTGTGCTGGACCACGCCGAGCTCGGGCTTCACGCGGCGTGCGGTGCAGGCGTGCACGGGTCGCCAGACGGCGTGCGGGGCGAGGGTGACCATCAGGCGGCGATCCAGGCGAAGGTGAGGCCGGAGGAGTTGACGGGTGACCCGCTGGTGTTCATCCACTCCCAGGTCAAGTTCCCCGTCGTCGCGTTGTAGGCGATGTTCCGGATCTGGATGCTGACCTGCGCACCCGCGGTCGAGCGCGCGCTCATGCCTGCGGCGGTGGTGGTGGCGCTGGCAGCGGTGAGGTAGGGGGAGTTCGAGCCCGATCCTTGAAGAATCTCGCCCTGCCACTTGCTGCCGTCGGTGCCGGCCATGAAGTGCAGGCCGGTGAAGAAGTTTGTGTCGAAGAGGGTGCCCCACACCATCTTGAAGCCCGTTCCCAGTGACACCGTGTTGGTGGCGAACGCGGCGGGAATCGTCGGGGTGGTCGTTGCCGCGGCACCGAAGGTGGGAGCGAAGGCAGCCGGGTCGGGCGGGACGACGACGGCACCGTTGACGACGTAGTTCAGCTTCGACGTCGTGAGGTTGTAGATGATGAACGGGCTCGACTTGTCGGCGGCGGTGAGAGCGTTGATGGCCGTCTGGTCCAGTGGTCGCAAGGTGTCCGCATCCGTTCCGGTCGTCGGGGTGGTGGTGACCTGGCCGGTGACGGTCAGGGTGGTCGCGGCCAGTGCCGCGGCGAGCTGTGCCGGGGTCAGGGGGTTGTTGAAGCCCATCAGCCCCGCCCGGTGGAGTAGACGGTGAGCTGCAGGTTCAGGAACCCGACCGCACCGCTCGAGGCGCCGGACCAGACGGCCACCAGGCGGGAGCCGCCGGGAACAAGGAGGCCGGGTGACCAGTCGGCCACGTCGAAGTTCCCGGCCGAGGACCCGTCGAGGAGGTTCTGTGGCGCGGTGGTTCCTGAGTAGAGCAGCAGCGTCGTCGGGGTCGTTGAGGTGCACGACGTCGTGGCGTGCTCGATGACCCATCGCTGGTCGGTGGCGATGTCGGGACCGCTGACGAGGATCTGCCCACCGGACTCCTTGCCGCCCAACGGGAGGTTGATGCGGTCGATGGCCGAGACGGCCGCGGCCGGCACCTGGTAGGTCGGCAGCGGGACGCCGGAGTACCCGGATCGCCGGGCGCCGAACAGGGCCACCTCAGGCGCCGGGCAGGAACCGGGTCGCGAAGGGTCGCGAGATGCCGCGGTTGTCGTAGGCGTCGTAGAGCAGCACGGAGCCCAGGAGGATGCAGGCGATCCCGCCGTAGAGCGCGGCCTGGCGGTTGCGGATGATCGGCTTGCTGGACATCAGGACTCCTCGGTGGTGGTGGCAGAACCGGACACGGGGGGCCCCGTGGTCTCGGTGGCGGGCAGGGTCGCGGCGGTTCCGTCGCCGAACTTGGTCGCCAGTTCACCCTTGGCAACGGCGAGGGCGAGGGCGATGACAGCGGCCCAGGCCTCGGGGATGTCGAGGGCCTCGACGACGGCCACGCCGACCCCGGCCTGAAGCAGCGTCCACACGGCGCGCTCAGTGATGTCGAGCCAACGCCGGCGGGCTGGGAGTTTCGGGGTCATGGCGCTCCTGTCGGTTCCCCGGTCGGGACGTCCTGCCCGGGGTCGCTCGTCGTGGTCGGGGGATCGGGTGGGGCGGTGACGGTGGCTGTCGTGGTCTCGGTCGTCGTCGCGGTGGTGGTCTCCGTGGCCGTCTCGGTGACGGTGGAGTACTCGGTGGCGGTGACGGTCGCGAACGCCGTCGTGGTGAGCACGACCGGCGCCGGGGTGACGGTGGTGATGGACGTCGCGGTGACGACGTTCCCGGCGGGGCCCTGCGGCCCGGCAGTTCCCGCGGCGCCGGGGGTTCCGTCGCGTCCGTCGCGACCCGCGGGGGCTGTGAGGGTCACGGCCGGTGGGGTGACGATGAGGACCTGGCCGTCGCGGCCGTCACGGCCAGCGTTGCCCGTGACGGTCGCGGTGGGCAACGCGGCGACCTGGTCGGAGGCGGGCGGGGCGACAGGTTCCGCGCCGAGGCCCCGGACCTGAGCGCGGAGGTCGTCCACGGACTGCCCCAGGACGGCCGCAGCGGCGCGGTCGGTGCTCGCGGTGGCGCGGGTCGCGTGGAGGTCGTCCGCGGTCGCTGCGGACTGCCAGGCGCCCCAGCACGCCACGGTGAACGACGTCGCCACGGCGAGGCCCGCCAGCCGGCGCCAGGACCGGGCGAGGCCGCTGCGGGTGGCGCTGCGCAGCGTCACGACGGCTCCCGCTGACGGACGGGTTCCCCCGGGACCCGCGGGCGCCGGCGAATCGGCAGGCCGACCTCCTCGAGGCGTTGCTCGAGCCCGGCGACCTCGCGCTCGTGGGCGAGCTGCTCGAGGCGCCGGGCCTCGCGCTCGTCGCGGAGGACCTGCTCTGCGGCCTCGGCGCGTTCGCGGTGGAACCCGGCGAGTTCCTGCCACTCGTCCGCGGCCGCGCCCTGGGCCTCGACCGCGCGGGAGGTGCCGGTCTCCATGCGCTTGCCCATCAGCGCGAGCACGCCGAGGATCGCGCCGGTGATGACCCCGGCCCAGAGGCCGTCCACATCAGTCGACTTCCCCGATGTGCAGAGACCCCTCCAGGCCGCCGGCCTGGCTGCCACCCGCGACGGGGGCGACCTCGATGGTGAGGCCGTCAGCGCCGAAGGAGACCCCACCCGCGGTCCCCACGCGCATCGTCGAGGTCCCACCCGCGGGGACGACGGTCACGGCGACGACGTCGCCGGTGATGTCGCGCCCGGCGCGGAAACGCACCAGGACACCGTTGGTCGCGGAGGTGTTCGCCAGCGACCAGCCGACGAGGCGGCCGTTGGAGGCGGCGATGCGCTGGCCGCTGATGCCGTTGACGGGGAACGCCCGCGCGGCGAGCACGCGGATGCCGTTCAGCGTCGGCTGCAGCCCGGCGCGGACGTCGTCGGCGACGGATTCGATGACGGAGACGAGCTGCTCGTGGCGCTTGTGGCGGACGTCGTCGCGGACCCGGTTGAACTGGCCCTGGACGGCCTCGCCGGGTTTCGTCGCGACCTCGCGTGCGCGGGCCTTCTTGCTCGGGGTGGTCCAGGACATCAGGCTGCTCCTCCGAGCTGGGACGGGATCGAGGTTCGGGTGGTGGGCCAGGCGGTGACGAGGATCCCGGCGCCCAGCAGCGCCAGGCCCAGGGTCGCCGCGGCGCCGGTGACGATGAACGGGCGGACTTGGGACCAGACGGTCGTCAGCCCGGCGGAGAACGTGTCCCCGACCGCGCCGGAGAGTCCGCCGGTGACGTCGTCCCACAGGCCTGCGTTGTTGACGTCGACAGCACTTCCCCCGCCACCGGCAGAACCGTTGCTGGGCAGCGTGACACCGGAACCGGCCACCGCTCCTCCTTGGGCTTCGCCGAGGTACTTCTTGTAGGCGCCGGAGGAGTACACCGACCAGGCACCGAGCCCCTGCCCCTTGTAGACCTGGTAGGCCGACTTCGCGTTGAACGCCGGGTCGCTGAGTCGGGTCGCGTCACGGGTTCCCCCGGTGCCGCTCTGCGCCTTCAGCGACCGGACCTGCCACAACCCGATCGAGGGCCCCCACGTCGCGTTCGCGAGGGTGGTGTCCCCGACCGCGGTGGTGTTCCACCCGGACTCCGCGCGGGCGATGGCCGTCATGACGACGGCCTCGGACGCGCTGAACCCGGCGGCCTTGGCGTAGGCGTAGACCTGCCCCGCGGAGAGTTGCGTCACGGGCTACTTCTTCAGCCCGTACTTGGCTTCCCACGCTGCTTCGTAGGCCTTGCCGTAGTCGGCCTGGGCCTGCGAGTTCGTCGCGCCCCGGTCCGCCGGCGGGGTGACGCCTTGGTTCCAGAGCTGGGTTCCCACGGGGGAGAGGGCGACGTCGGCGGGCACCGGGGACGGGGCGTAGGGCACCGTCACCGGGACAGGGGTCTTCACCGGCGTGGCCGTCGTCGGGGTCGTGACGGGCAGGGTGGTGACCGGGACGGTGGTCATCGAGTCCTTGCCGGTCTTCCACTCGTTGAAGAGGTCCTGCAGTTGCTCGAGCTGCGGCTGGATCGCGTTGTAGACGTCGCTGGAGCTGGAGTCGTAGGCGGCGAGGTTCTGCGGGTTCGGGTTGGTCGTCATCGTCCCTGCCGCGGCCGCGGAGTCGTCCGTCGAGGCACCCCCGCGCGACTTCATGACCAGGGCGAGGAGGACGACGCCGGCGGCGCCGGCGGCGAGCAGCGTCGTGCGGTTCTTCCCAGCCCAGCCCTTCGCCGACGTGGAAGCGTTCGGCCCACCGGGCGTGCCGGTCGGGGAACCGCCGGGGTTGCCCTGCGGCCCCCCGACCTTCGGCAGTGCCTCGGGGCGTGCGGTGGGGTTCCACCCGGCCATCAGGCACCACCCTGCAGTGAGGCACCGACAGACCCGGTACCGCTGGTCCGCTTCATCCGCTCCGCGTAGATCCGCATGGGCCCATCGGTGAGCAGGTTGGAGGTCTCGCGGGCGAGGTCGGTGGCCCCCGAGGGGATGGGACGCCCGGCGCCCAGACCAGCGCCGAGGGCGGCCTGGCCCATGAAGTGCTGAGGGGTCCAGCCGGAGTCGCCGTGGAACGCCGCGACACCGACACCGGGCATGGGGCGGTAGACGGTGCCGTCCTGGCCGTTGACGCCGCGCTGGATGCGCGAGGCGAGGCTGGCGAACATGGCCCACCCGCGGGGGTCGGGGTCGTAGACGCTGGAGAGGATCCGGCGGCGGTTGATCGCCTGGCCCGGATCGTGGCGTTGGCTCATCAGCGGCCCTGCAGGGTCTTGGTCACGGTGGAGAACCCGGCCGCGCCCTCCTTGATGACCTGACCAGACTTCGAGCCGTTGAACACGATGAGGTACAGCGCGATGAGGCCGGTGGTGTAGCCGAGGGTCTTCTTCAGCATGGCGGGGCTCCGTTCAGCGGGTCGATCAGGGGTCAGGCGACGTAGGTGGAGGAGGAGTTGCGGGTGGGGGTCGCGGAGGGCACCGGCGCGCTCAGGCGGCCACCTCCGCTGCCCTTCTGCGGAGCCGAGGAACCCGAGCTGCCCGAACCGGTCCCGGTGCTCGAGCTCGAGCTGGACAGGTCCGGGATCGCCGGCTTCTTCGGGTCGATGACGTAGGACAGGACGGTGCTGACCGAGGTGGCGAGTTCGCCGATGCGGCCGGTGTTGGTGCGCCCGGACAACGCGGCCTGCAGCAGCGTCAGCCCGAGCAGCGACCAGATGGCGCCCTTCACGAGGACAGGTCCAGGACCCGCAGTCGAGCAAGGGCGTTGCCGCCGATGACCTGGCACAGGACCCAGACCCCTGCCAGGACGACGACCACTCCTCCGAGGTTCACACGACCCTCCGTGCTGTCAGGAAGCCCCAGACCCGGACCTCGCGGACGTTGAGGCCGGTGCGGGGTGCTTCGACGAACATGCCGTTGCCGGTGTAGATCCCGACGTGATGGTTGTCGGGGAACACGAGGTCCCCCGGCTGCAGGTTGGCCTGGGCCACGGCCCGGCCCTGCAGGATCTGAGTGCCGGTGGTGCGCGGCAGGGAGACCCCGGCCGCGGCGTAGGCCTTCATGACCAGGCCGGAGCAGTCGTACTTGTTCGGACCCGTTGCGCCCCAGCCGTAGGGCTTGCCGATCTGAGCCCGAGCGAAGGCGATCGCCGTCGCGACCTTCCCCGAGGCCGCCGGCGGAGCGTTCGCGGAACTACCCGAGCCCCCCGAGGCGGCGCCGTTGCTGGCGTTGACGAAAGAGGAGCCCGTGGCGATGGTCGTGGTCTTCGACCCGGCGAGGGCGACGTTGGCCGCGCCGGTGCTCGAGGCCCCCGACCCGGTGCCGGTGTCGTTGAGGAACTTCGCCCGGAACCACTGCTTCACCTGCGGGGTCCCGCCCTGCAGGAAGTTCAGCAGCACCGGGTAGGCGACGAGCGCGGCCAGCAGCCCGCCGGCGACCTGCTGGGAGGGCTGCACCCGCCGGACCCGGTCGTTGACGGTGTCGGCGAACGACTTCCCGTCCCCGGTCGGGCCCTGCGACTCCTGGGCCTCCTGAGTCTCCTCCGCGGCGTCCTGGACGACGTCGGGGTCGAGGGGTGCCGCGGCCGGGACCCCAGCCTGCGGCTTCGCGGCGGGCTTGCTCGTGGGCTTGCTCGCAGGCTTGCGAGGCCGGGCACCCTTCGCTGCCCCACCCGCGCGCCCGCCCGCCCCCGCGGCCGCGCCTTCAGCACCAGCGGCACCAGCGGCGCCGGTCGCTGCCCCGCCGGCAGCGGCACCCGCACCGGCCTCGACCGCACCGGCGGCCAGCGGAGCAGCGAAGGCCATCAGGACCCCAGGACGGTGAGGTCGTCGGGGTCGTAGGCGACGTCGAGGCTGCCGGAGGAGAGGCGGGCGATGTTCAGCTTGCCCTCCTGGATCTCGTGCTCGCCGAGGACGACGCCGTACTTCGCCCGCGGCAGCCCGAACTCCTCCTCCTGCCAGGTCACGATCTTCCCGACGAGGGAACCGCTGCCGGCGCCCGGCGCCGGGTCGGTGTCGACGGGGGTGGTGGCGCGCTCCTCGAGCTCGGCCACCCGGGCCTTGAGCTCGTCGAGCTCGGCCGCGAGGTCCGTCTCGTCCGTCGGGGTGTCGATGACGGTGGGAGAGTCGGGGACCTCGTTGACGGGGGTGCCGTCGCCGGGCTGGTCGCCGGGCTGGTCGGTGGTTTCGGTGCTCACGTCGTGCTCACTTCCCGAGGTTCAGGCTGGCCGAGGAGTTCCCGACCCGGACGGTGGTGGAGAAGGCCGCGAAGCCCAGGGCGATGACGCCGATGGCGAGGAACGCGGTGAGGGGGTTCGCCAGGCTCAGGAGCTTGTCCGGGTCGCCGCCCTCGGTGGGCGTCGGTACGGCGTTGAGCTCCGTGGGGGTGTTGTTCGGCTGCCCACCCCACAGGCCGTACTTGCTGTAGGAGTCGCCGTACACGTCAGGCCCCCTGACCGGCCAGGAACGCCGTCTCGGTCACGTACTCGATGCGCGGGCTGGTGAGGGTGACCCCGGACTGGATGGTCGAGACCAGTCGCAGCTCCGAGGTCGTGCCCATGTCGACGACGTCGCGGAAGGCGTTCTCCGTGGCGAAGTCGTGCAGGCCGAAGCCCCACAGGCCGCCGATGTCGGAGGTGCAGGTCCGCTCGTTGATCGCGCGCAGGAACGAGCCGTCCGGGTACTCGTCGGGGGTCTCGTTGTTGCCGAAGCGCCAGGACTGCTTGCCGTAGTTGGTGGCGTTCATCGTCAGCGGCGCGGCCGCGACCCCGGTGCCGTTCCAGGTCTGGAAGAAGGCGCGCAGCAGCGACTTCCCGGCGCCCTGGCCGACGAGGCGGACCTCGTTCTCACCGTTCTGGATGGCCGTCGTGTTCGACTGCACCAGGGAGTGGAAGACGTTGAGGTTGGGGACGACGATGTTGCCGTCGGAGCCGATCGGCACCGAGAACTTCGTCGAGACCACCTGGATCTGCCCGGTGAGGGCAGCGTTGGCCGGGGTGCCGAAGAGGTTCTGGGGGTTCTCGTAGTCCAGGGTCAGCGTCAGGTCCGAGGTGGACGTGGCGAGGAAGATCGCACCCGAGAGGTCGATCTCGTCCTCGGACACCGGGACGTGCCAGGTCAGGTCGACGGGGTACGTGCCGGCGCCCAGGGAGGAGCCGGGCCCGAAGTTCGCGGCGGTCGTCCCGGCCCACTGCTCCGCGGCCATCGAGAGGGTTCCGTTGGACGCGGCAGCGTTGGCGAACTGGCGCGTGACGCCGCGGTCGGTCTCGTCACCCTGGCGCATCTGCTCACGGGCCTTCAGCTTCAGGCCGGAGACGTTGATGAGGTTGGAGGCGCCGTTGGCGGTGAAGCGGACCTGGCGCAGCAGGTCGTAGGGCCAGCGGTAGGACAGCGTCGAGGCGGCGGTGAGCGTGAGCTGGCCGACGAAGCGGATGGTGATGGTGGAGAGGATGTCGGACTTGCGCAGCTCGAAGACGTCCTGGCCGCCGAGGCTGATCTGAGTCGCGCGCTCGAGGAGGGTCTTGCGGCGGGTCCGGGCGAAGAACTCGGTGGGCTTCACGCTCGAGGCGGGGACACCCACGCCCTGCATGAAGACGGTCTGCTGAGAGGGGACGGTCGCAGTTGCCATGTGGTGTCAGCCGTTCTTCCTGGTCACGTAGTCGTTGAGGGTCCGCAGGCCGGGGAACGAGTCACCGAAGCGGTCGGATGCCAGGTTGAACAGGACCGGAGCGATGAGGGAGACCCCACCGACGGCGATCCAGAACCCGGCCTTCTGGGCAGAACCCATCGCGGGCTCCTCCTTCAGGGGTCAGGGCAGTGCAGGTCGCGGGCGGCCTCAGGAGGCCTTGCGCGCCTGGAACTGCTGGTAGGCGACGACCGTCGCGAGGCTGATGCCTGCCGTCGTGAGGATGTACTTGAGGCTCATGAACCCTCACGGTCGCCGAACACTCCCAGCGTTCGTCAACTCGAACAGGCCGGTTCACCCGGGTGAACCGGGTATCGCGAATCTCACTGTGCTGCAGGCTCAACCGGCCGCTGACCTGGGCCGATGCTGCCCGGCTCGTGCTGGGGTGCGGTCTGGTGTGCGGGGGGGAACGCATGGAGGCCCCCACCGGTCACGGACGGTGGGGGCCTCACGCGCTCCCGGCCGTGCCTTGGGGGCGACCAGGAACGCGCCCCGCCCCGCGTCATCCTCCGGCGGGGCGGGCTGAACTAGGCGATGCCCTTGGGCAGCGGGGGACAGCGGAACAGGTCACGGGTCGCGGTGTTCCACAGCAGGTACCAGTGCTCACCGCGGGAGAACGTCTCGTCGCACTCGGCCCGGAACCTCGGCGCCGGGTAGCCGATCAGCTTCGCCACCCGGTCCCGGTCGTCGGGGTCGGGCATGTCGAAGATGGTGATGACGTCGGCCTGGGAGATGACCAGCTTGTCGATGTCCACCGGGCGCGGGCAGTCGAACAGCGCCGACGTGCGGTAGTGCCGCGACTGCTGCAGCAGCGTGGACAGCGCCGGCGGCGTGCGCGAGGCCGTCGAGAACTGGTTCAGCTCCCCGATCCAGACGAGCGTGTTCTGGTCCTGGGGGAACAGGCTCATCCCGACCGCGCGGTCCAGGTCCTCGCGGTACGTCTTCGACATCGGGTTGGCGAGGTAGTGCAGGTTCGGGAACACCCGGGCCCCGGTGTCAGGGTCGCGCTCCGGGCGCGGCATCCGCGACGGCAGCGGCTCCTTCAGCGCCACGGAGTCCGGGCCCGGGTCGGCGTTGCCGTTGACGTCGATGCAGAGCTTGGCGTACGGGTAGGCCCGGAACAGGGCCCGGTTGATGTAGGACTTCCCCGACCCCTTCCGCCCGAAGCTGGACCAGATGAGGTTCTTGTCCGGGTCCAGGTCGACGGGGAACCCGTAGTCGTCGCGGGTCCCGACCTCGAGGTCCTGGACGGTCACGGCTTCGGCATCGGCGTGCTGATCGCTTCAGCCCACGCCGTCCACGCGGCCGCCACGGCGAGCTCGGCGAGCACCACGGCCGCGGTCGCGGCGACGGCTCGCCGGCCCCACCGCTTGCGGTTGCGGGCGTAGCAGCGCCACTCCTTCGCGGTGAGGCGCGGTTCGCTGGTGATGCGCTGCTCGAGGTCCTCGAGCACGGGGTCGATCACGCGGCGCCCTCCGTGGGCATCTGCTGGGGGGCGGGGGACTGCATCGGCCAGCCCGGGGCGGACTCCTCCGGCTGCTGGTCGAACTGCGGGCTCTCCAGGGTGCGGACCTTCAGCTCCCGGGCGGCGGCCATCTTCGCGAACTGCTTCGCGATGTAGCCGGCGATCGCGAACAGCAACCCGATGCCGTCGGCGAGGTCGGGGTTGGCGGCCCCGGCCGGCATCCGCCGCGACATCAGCCCGGCCGCGGGGTCGGAGATGCCCTCGATGTCGTCGGCGTCGGCCTTGTAGAGCTCGACCGCGCGCTCGAAGTCGTCGCGGACCAGGCCCTCGTGGGCGAAGATCGAGCCCATCTCGAGGACCTGGCCGATGACGGGCTTCAGGGCCCGCTTGTTGGCCCGGACCTCGCCGAGGGAGAGGCCCTCAGCGGGGGAGGATGTGCGGGAGGATCCCCTGCTCGCGCTCGATGGCTCGTCGCTGCTCGGCCCGAACTCGTCCTCGTTCCCGAGCTGCTCGTAGCCGGGCCCGTCCTCCGCTGAAGCGTCCGTTGGCGGGGTCGCGCCGTTGGGAGTCCACAGTCCGGACGACGGGGGCTGTGTGGCGTTCTGCGGGCTTGTCGTCATCGGGTCCTGCTCCTGGGCCGCCGGACCCGGCGTCGTCGTCTCCTGGCCGCTGCTGGGGGCTCCCGGCTGGCGGAACGTCGGGACCCCGACCGTCCCCACCATCAGCGGAGCGTCCGCCACGCTTCTTCGAGCCATAGCCCGCGATCTCCTTCACCTGGTGGGGGTCGTTGCCGGTCTTGCCCTCGGCCTTCGCGGCCGCGGCCGCGTCGGCCTGGCGCGCGGTGGGCGGGGGCTTGCCGGCGTTGCCGGCGATGCGGCGGGCGGTGACGGTCAGGTCGCACCCGTCGGTGGCGCACGGGCCCTGCCAGGTCACCCGGCCCGGGGCGGAGGTCGCCTCGGTCGTGTGACCGGCCTTGCACGTCCCGCGGACGCGCACGCCCTTCCCCTTGCTCGGCACGACACGCATCTTGCGTGTGAACACCCCCGATCACGGAAGTGTTCACACTGGTGACACGCCGTAACCGTCGCCGATCAGGGGAGAACCCATGAGCACCAGGACCCACGACGCCGCCCCGCACGCCGTTCCGGACGCGACGGACTTCGCCGCGCGCATCGCGGCCGCGGCTGGCCACGCACGCGACCTCGACGGTCAGCGCGACCTCGCGCACCAGCAGCGCAACTTCCTGATCGTCGAGGCCGTCGATGCCGGCGTGCTGTCTCAGCGCGCGGCCGCGAAGGCCGCGGGCCTGGCGCAGTCCCGCGTCCTGAAGCTGCTGAGCCTGTCCCAGACCGAGCTCGAGGAGTTCGCCGACTGAGGTCAGCCCTGGTCGAGCTCCGGCCCCACGGTCATCGAGCGGGCGATCCCTCGGAAGTGGAGGACCTGGGACCAGGTGAACCCGGCCCAGTGCGAGTCCCCCACGGGAAGGGGGACCCCACCAGCAACCGAAGGATCGTCGGGCCGGAGCTCGACGAGGATGCCCCAGTCCTCGAGGTGCAGGCGGCCGTGGAAGGTCCGAACACCCTCGACGACGACGGTGCCGTCGTAGCTCCAGCCGCTCAGGACTCGGGGTGCATCCACGGGACGCATCCTGCCTGGTCACCGGCGGCCGTTGAGGACCGCCCGGACAGCAGCAAGTCCGGCGGCAGCCGTCTCGACGTCCCCGCGCGCCTCCTCCTCCTCGCGGCGTAGCTGAGCCTGCCTCGCCCTGGCTGCCTCCCGTTCACGCTCCGCGGCCTCCTGCTGAGCTCGACGACGACGGCTCGTCCGGTCGGTACCGCACTGTCGGCACGAGGTCTTTCGGTGTCGGCAGATCGAGTTCTCGGGGGGTGTCGGGGGGCTTCCCCCGACGACCACGAGTTCAGGGGAGTGATTCACCTGGGGGGTAGGGGGGTTTCTGGTGAAGTCTGGAACGCGCACGTCGCGCGCGCGCCCGCGTTGAGTGTGCTCCCCGGGAGCACTCTGAGTGCTCCCCGGGAGCACACCGGTGTGCTCCCCGGGAGCACTCTGAGTGCTCCCCGGGAGCACACCAGCGAGCTCTCGAATCCGGTCGATTCGGACCTTGTAGACCGACGATGTCCGCCCGATTCCGTGAGTCGTCACGACGACGAGGCCGGCGGCCTCGAGCTCGTGCCGAGCCCGGTGCACGGTGCTGTGACCGAGGCCGAGCTGGTCGGCCATCCACGACGTCGTGTGCTTCGCCATGAACCGCTCGTCGGCCGTCCTGAGCAGCAGCTCGAGGACCCGCCGCGCGGACGGCCGGAGGCCTGTGGTCCTGGGCAACTGGACGTAGGCACCGGCCTTCGGGGCGTGCCGCCAGTCCGGTCGCTCGACGACGCCGGAGACGGCCTGGGCCAGCTCGCGCGCCTCGCGGGCCTTGATGGGCCTCATCGGCGGACCCCTTCGAGGCGTTCGAGGTACAGCTCGAAGGCGACGAACCGGCGCCCGAAGACGCCGGCCTCGTAGGTGCGGCCGTTCGCCGCGGCACGGGCGGCCAGCGCGGCCGTCCCGGCCATCAGCGCGCGGGCGCCATCACGGGGGGAGTCGCACGTCTTCTCGCACCACAACGCGACCTCGCCGGCGATCTGCCGGAGGTCAGCGGTGAGGGCGAGGGTCCCGGGGCTCACCTGTTCTCGTCGTCGAGGGACATCTGTCCCGAGACGTGGAGGTCGAGGGGGCGACGGTGGCGCGCGTCGTCGAACACGGCGTCCCGGGCAGCACGCATCAGGGCGTGCCGCTCGACCATGTACGCGCGAACCCTCAAGTCCCGCTCGAGGCCCACGAGGCGGTGCAGCTCGGTGATGACGTCGTCGAAGAAGCCGACGGTGTCGGTCAGGGCCCGCGCCTGCGGGTCGTCGGCGCTCACCGGTTGGTCCAGGTGGCGGCGAGGGCGTTGACGCGGTCGGCGATGGCGGTCGCGGCGGAGGTGGCGCCGGCGGCCTGGTTGCCCAGCGCCGTCTTGAGCAGGCCGACCAGCAGGCCGGACGCCTGGCTGTTCAGGGTGCTCGCCGTCGAGGTCGCCGTGGTGACGCCGGTGGAGACCCCGGCGAGGTGGGCGCGGACGATCCAGCCGACGACGGTCCGCACGACGGCCGGGTTGGACGTCCCGGCGAGCATCGTGACGACGGCCTGGTCGAAGGCGAAGAGGTCGACGCCGGCGTCGGCGAGGGCCTTGAGCAGGAGGTTCGCGTTCGAGCGGCCGGCCATCGCGCCGTACTCGTTGTCGCCGCCGGGGGCGTCCATGGAGGGGTAGCCGGCGGGAAGTCGTGTCGGGGCGGAGTCGTACGGTCCGACGGCATCTGTCAGAGACATCAGGGCACACCTTTCTTCGGTGTGCGCGAATGGCCGAGGAACGGCGTGACTCTGAGGTCATTCACCGTTATTCTCGGTTTCGCACACACGCTGGGTTGTGAAGTGCTCGGAGAGCCCTGGGGGTCCAGCCCCGGGGCTCTCACTTTTTGTGTGCGATCAACCACTCTCCGTACCCTCTGACCTGCACCTTTACCCCAGAAGAGGGGACCAGGTGCCGCAACGCCGCCCATTGTTTGTCATAATGTCGATTATCGGCGTGACTCGCACCTGGTGATCCGACGCCGAAGGGGCGCTCCGGACCAGCCGCCGATCCGTCGGTTCCCACGTTCCGGCTCGCCCACCGACCCGATGCGTCGACCCGATGCGTCAACGCATCCCGCATCGACCACCGCGCCGTCACGGTCGTCCGCGTGCGCAACGACCTCGCGGTCGTCCACCACCCACGCGGTGACCTCGCACTGGAACGACCACACCGGCTGGCCGACGTGACCCGCACGCAGTGACCTCGCGGCCGGACCAGCGGCCCACACTCACCCGAACTCCGCATAACGACGAATATGCGGACGACTCCCCCGTTCCAGATCTCCGCTGCCCTGGAACAGATTCGTTGCGACACAACGGAATCGCTTGACAAGACTCCCCCGGTGGGACACGATCGTCACATGACTCCCCCGTCGTCCGGGGTTCCCGAGGTCGTGACCTCCTCGACGTCGCTGCAGGCCGCTCTCGACGCCTACGACGTCGCACGACTCCCCCGCAAGGAATCCCCGCACACCACCGACGCCCGGCGGCGTGACGTCGCCGTCCTGCTCCCCCGGCTGCGACGTTTCGCCGGCGAGGAACTCCTGGTGGCCGACCTCACGGTCCGCGCCCTGCGCGCGGCGTTCGCCGAGTTCGCCGCCGACCACGCACGGAGTTCCATCGCCCGCTGCTGGTCGACGTGGAACGGGTTCTGCTCCTTCCTCGTGGCGGAGGACGCGTTGCCGGGCAACCCGATGGGCGGTGTGCAGCGCCCGCGCCCGGACCGCACGGGTCCCAAACCCCTGCGCGGGGAACGCACGCCGGAACTGTTGCTGTCCTCGGTCGCGCTCGACCGGCCCGGGGCTCGCGATCCGTGGCCGGAGCGGGACCTGGCGGTGGTGGCGACGTTGCTCGTGAGCGGCATCCGCAGCGCGGAACTGCTGGGGCTGCGGGTGGGTGACCTGGCCGGCGCCGACGGTGATCAGCGACTGCGGGTCCTCGGCAAGGGCAACGCCGAGCGCAGCGTGCCCGTCGAGGCGGCGTTGGCGGAGGTCCTGCAGGCCTACCTGGCCTCACGTCGTGCGCGCTTCGCCCGCCCCGCGGTGCTGCCGCTGGACGCGGCGATGTTCGTCGACACCCGTGGCACGGCCCTGACCCGCAACCAGCTGCAGTACCTCGTCCGGACCGCCTACCGGGCGGCCGGGATCCACGACCGGGTGGCGCGGGGTGCCTCGGTGCACGCTCTGCGCCACACCTTCGCGACCGAGGTCGTCGCCGCCGGGGGAAGTGCCGTGGAGATCATGCGGCTGCTGGGCCACCAGAGCCTCACGACGTCCCAGCAGTACATCGACGTGGCCGCCCAGGAGCTGCGGTCCGCGGCCGCGGGCAACCGCACCTACGCCGCGTTGCGCAGTGTCTCGGCAGGGTCGGCGGTGTCGGCGCAGGGGTGAGCGGGCACGCGCGACCGCGCACGCCGGACGCGCGGCGTGAGATGATCCCGGGGAGATTTCCACGAGCGAAGAGGACAGGCATGCCCAGCAACAGGCGCACGCAGTGCGCCAACAAGATGCCCTGGCCGGCCGGCAACCACCGCAGCCTCGAACGCTTCCTGGACGAAGCCGAACGTGCGGGCAGCCTCGACACCATCGCCGAGCACCCCGCGGCCGCCACGGCCCTCGCGCAGCCGCCCTACAGCCTGGACGCCGCCAGTGTCGGCACCGTCCTGCGGGACGCGGACAGCCGCGAGCAGGCCGCCGCCTACGTCAACGGCTGGCACCACTGGCTGCAGGCCGTCGGTGACGACTACCCGGACACGGCCTCCTCGGTCGAGGCCTTCGCCGCCTTCACCTCGGAGATCACCTCCGAGCACTGGGACGCCCACGGCGAGGACACCTCCTTCGACGACTTCTTCATCTCCCTCGTCGACGCCGCCGTCGCCGCGAAGAAGTCCGGTACCCCGACGCGGGAAGCGCTCGACACGCTCACCGGCGCCACCTCGGACTGACCGTCGCCGGGCCCCGTCAGGGGCCCGGCCGGTGCGGTACCTCGAGTGGAACGCTCAGCTCGGGGGCAAGGTCTCCCGCCACGGCTCCCCGAGGGCGATCTGACGCAGGTGGGTCGCGATGAGACCGACGTCGTCGAGTCCCTCGGCGACCGAGCGGACGAGGCGTTGGCCGTGGTCGGCGTCCGGGCGCAACGTCTTGATCCCGTTGCGGTCCAGGGCGGCCAGCGCGACGAACAACGCGATCCCCGGGTTCAGCGCCGAGTCGAACGGACGCGTCGTGGCGATGGCGTGCATCAGAGCACCCGCCTGCTCGTACTCGTCGCGGTAGACGCGCTCACCGTCGACGTCGACGGCAGGACGCGACGCAGCGGCGACCAGGGCCCCCACGTCGCGGATGCGGACGGGTTCCTCGGCGAGCCAGTCGGCGAGTTCGCTGATCTGGGCGACGGTCAGGAAGCGGGGACGCTCGGGGATCACCGAGCGCGCAGCGCTTCCCACAGCGCGGGGTTGCTGGTGGCGATGCGTTCGGCGATCGTCGCGATCTCCTCCTCCTGCTCGCGCGTGGACTGCTCGAGCATCGATTCGAAGAGCTTCTGCCGCGAGACACCGGGGTTGCGTCGCTGGAGGTCGTCCAGCATGCGTTCGTGCTCCTCCGAGAGGCGGAGGGTCATCTGGGCCATGCGATCCAGGGTACCTCAGTGATGTCGCGTGATGTCAGGCGTTGCGGCGTTCCCGCTGGTACGTCGTCCACGCTTCGGTGCACCGCTCACAGCGACAACCGACGTTGCGGTAGCCGTTGGCCGAACCGTGCCGCGGATCAGCGGGATCGGCCAGGAACGCCGCCTTGCGCTCCGCCGTGGAGGGGCGCGCCACGGCCACCCCCACGCCCAGTTCGGCCCGCCAGACCCGCACCGTCGGGTGACTGACGCCGAGCACCCGGCCCGCTTCCTGCTGGGAGAGGTGGGCCGTGGCCTCGACGGCCTGCTGCCAGCTGTCGTGCCCGCAACGGCGGGCGATCTCGTCACGGTCGTAGCGGGGCACGGCAGCAGCGTAGGGGCGCGCCCTTCCCCTTGACGCCGACGAACATGTTCGTCACGATCGTGTTCGTGACCCATCGACCCCTCACCATCGTGGGCGCTGGCCTCGGCGGCCTCACCCTCGCCCGCGTCCTGCACGTCCACGGCGTCGAGGCCCTCGTCCTCGACCTCGACGAAGGACCCGACACCCGCCGCCAGGGCGGGATGCTCGACATCCACGAGGACACCGGGCAGGCCGCACTGCGCGCCGCCGGCCTGCACGACACCTTCCGCACCCACGTCCACCCCGGCGGGGAGGCCCTGCGCGTCCTCGACCGCCACGGAGTCGTGCACCACGAGGAGACCGACGAGGGCGACGGCACCCGCCCCGAGATCGACCGCACCACGCTGCGTCGTCTCCTCCTCGACTCCCTGCCCCACGACACCGTCCGCTGGGGCGCCAGGCTCACCGCCGCCCGTCCCCACCCCGACGGCGGCCACACCCTCACCCTCGCCGACGGCACCACCACGACCACCGACCTCCTCGTCGGCGCCGACGGCGCCTGGTCGCGGGTACGGCCCCTCCTGACCCCCGCGGTCCCCGCCTACAGCGGCATCTCCTTCGTCGAGTTCGACCTCGTCGACGCCGACGCACGCCACCCCCTCGCCGCCGACACCGTCGGCGCGGGGATGCTCTTCGCCCTCGGCCAGGACCAGGGGTTCCTCGCCCACCGCGAGACCGACGGAAGCCTCCACGTCTACGCCGGCCTCCGCGTCCCCGAGAACTGGACCCGGCGGCGCATCGACACCCGCACCGCCCTCCTCACCGCCTTCGACGGCTGGGACGAGAGCCTGCTCCGCCTCGTCCGCGAAGCCGACAGCGGCTTCACCCCCCGCCCCGTCCACGCCCTCCCCACCGGACTCACCTGGGACCGGGTCCCCGGGGTCACCCTCCTCGGCGACGCCGCCCACGTCATGTCCCCCTTCGCCGGCGAAGGCGCGAACCTCGCCCTCCTCGACGGCGCCGAACTCGCCCGCGCCCTGCTCGAACACCCCGACGACGTCGAGACGGCGCTCGCGGGCTACGAGGCGGACCTCTTCGCCCGCAGCGAGGAGAAGGCCGCCGAGGCGGCCCGCAACCTCGACCTGATCTTCTGCGCCGACTCACCCGCGCCGCTGGTCGAGCAGTTCGCGATCCACGCCGCGACGGCCGCCGGAGCCCGGGCGTGACCCCCACCCCGCTCAGCCGCCGGGAACGACCCGCGAAACCCCCGCTGAGTCGCGACGCGATCGTGGACGTCGCCCTGCGCCTGATGGACGCCGACGGCCTCGAACGGCTCACGATGCGCAAGCTGGCCGCCGCCCTCGACACCGGGCCGGCGTCGTTGTACGTCTACGTGCGCAACACCGCCGAACTGCACGCGGCGATCCTCGACCGCCTGCTGCAGGAGCTCGAACCCCCGGTGGAGGGGGACTGGCGCGAACGCCTCGTCGCGCAGTTCAGCGGCTACACCGAACTGCTCTTCCGCCACCCCGGGCTGGCCCGTTCGCTGGTCGCGGTCCGTCCCACCGGTCCGCAGTTCCTCGCGTTCGTGGACCGGGCGCTCGGGGAGCTGCACCAGGGCCGCGTCCCTGCACGCCAGGCGGCCTGGGGGGTGGACCTGCTGCTGCAGCTGGCCACGGCCACCGCTGCGGAGCAGGCCACCCGTCGCAACTCCCCCGACGCCGACGACGCGGTCGAGCAGGACGCCGTCCGCCACCACGACGGAGACCTCGTCCACCTCGACCGGGTGGGCGACGAACTCTTCTCCGGAACCGGGCGGGACCGTCTGCGCTGGGCGTTGCGCGCCCTGCTGCACGGCATCGTCGCCGTCACCCCCACCGGGGGCTGAGCCGGCGCTACCGTGAGGCCCGTGACGACCGCGGAGACCTCAGGACTTCCCCCGGTCAGCCTGCGGGCGTGGCGACCCGAGGAGGCCGAACGGCTCTACGACCTGTTGCGCCGCAACGAGGTCATCCAGTGGTTCGGGGAGGCGGCGCGCGTCCCGCTGGCCGAGGTCACCCAGGCCCGCCACCGCATCGAGCAGTGGGCGCTGACCGCCCAACCCCCGCTGGGCACGCGCGCCATCGTCACCCCCGACCGCCTCGAACCCGTCGGCAGCGTCCTGCTCTTCACCGCACCGAACTCCGAGCACGGTGAGGTGGAGGTCGGCTGGTACCTCCACCCCGACGCCGTCGGCCACGGCTACGCGGCGGCCGCGGCCCTCACCGCCGTCCACGACGCCTTCGACGCGGGTCACGACGAGGTGTGGGCCCTCACCCACACCCACAACCTCCGCAGCCGGGCGACGGCCACCCGGATCGGGATGCGCGACCTCGGCGTCGTCGACGGCCTCTGGCACGACGGCCGGTCGCAACTGTTCGTGATCTCGAACCCGTCGGGCCGGTTCCCGGTCTGAGCAGCCCGGGGCTCCTCGGACCGGAGGAGGTCACTCCGCGACGACGGAACGGCGGTCGCGTTCGGCGAGGACGCCGTCCCAGTCGACGCCGCAGGCCGCGGCGATGGCGCGCAGGGCGTCCAGGGCCGCGGCGTGCAGACCTCCGGCGAGGCCCGCGGCGGCCTCGTCGCCCGCGCTCTCGGCCGCGGCGAGCAACTGGTCGAGGTTGCCGGTCAGGGCGGTGAAGCTGTCGGCCACGGGGGCCGGGGGCTGGGAGTGCTCGGTGTCGGTCACCCGCTCAGGGTGGCGGCTGCCGGCGGAGTCGGCGACCGCACCACCGCGAGCCCACTCCGACCCCACTCCGGACCCGGACCGGGCCGGACCTCAGGCGTCGGCGAGGAAGCGCTGCAGCACCCGCACGCCGAACTCCAGGGCGTCCACCGGAACACGCTCGTCGATCCCGTGGAACATGCCCGCGAAGTCCATCCCCGCCGGCAACCGCAGCGGCGCGAAACCGTAGCCGCGGATACCCAGGTGCGAGAACGACTTGTTGTCGGTCCCCCCGGACAGGCAGTACGGCAGCACCTTCGCCCCCGGGTCCTCCGCCAGCAGGGCGGCCTGCATGCGGTCCACCAACGGGGTGGCGAACTCCGTCTCCAGCGCGACGCTCTGGTTGACGACCTCGACGTCGACGCGGTCGCCCGCCAGGTCGCGGACGACCTCCATGAGCTGTTCCTGACGTCCCGGCAGGAACCGGGTGTCGATGAGGGCGCTCGCCGTGCCCGGGATCACGTTGTGCTTGTAGCCGGCGTCCAGCGCGGTGGGGTTCGCGGTGTTCTGCAGGGTGGCGCCGACCCAGCGGGCGGTCGTGCCGAGCTTCGCGAGCAGCGCCGAGGGATCGGTCTCCTCGAACGCCACCCCGGTGATCTCGGAGACACCCTCGAGGAACTGCCGCACGGTGGCGGTGTACTCCAACGGCCAGGAGTACTCACCGATCCGCGTCACCGCGGCGCACAGCCGGGTCACGGCGTTGTCGGTGCCGACCTGCGACCCGTGGCCCGCACGACCGTGGGCGACCAGACGCAACCAGGCCAGTCCCTTCTCGGCCGTCTGCAGCAGGTAGGTGCGTTGCCCGTCGAGGTCGACGGAGAATCCCCCGACCTCGCTGACGGCCTCGGTGACCCCCTCGAACAGTTCGGGACGCTCGTGCACCAACCACTCCGCACCCTGCACACCCGCGGCCTCCTCGTCGGCGAGGAACGCGAAGACGATGTCGCGCGGGGGTTTCGTCCCCTGGCGGGCCATGTCGCGCAGGACGGCGAGCAGCATCGCGTCCATGTCCTTCATGTCGACGGCGCCACGACCCCAGAGGCAGCCGTCGGCGATCTCACCGGAGAACGGGTCGACCTTCCAGTCGGCCGCCTGCGCCGGGACGACGTCGAGGTGGCCGTGCATCAGCAGCGCGCCGCGCTCGGCGGTTCCCCGCTCGTCACCGGGCACCCGCACGACCACGTTGCCGCGCTTCGGGAACCCCTCGACGTACTCGGGCTGCAGACCGACCTCGTGCAGGAGTTCCATGACGTGCTCGGCCGCGACGCGCTCCCCCGGACCCGAACCGTCGCCGTAGTTGGAGGTGTCGATGCGCAGGAGATCGCGACACAGGTCCACGACCTCCGCCTCGGCCGCGCCCGTCCCGTTCGTCCCGTTCGTCGTGTCCGCGCTCACCTGCGCCACCGTAGAGCGTGCCGCCCCCGGGAGCGCGTCTCGGGTAGCGTCCCGGTGCCATGGACAGCTCCCGCGCGACCACCGACGACGGCGACTGGTCGGTGGACGCCCCGCGGGGACTGAGCGACACCGTCCACGACGCGATCCTCGAACTCCTCATGAACCGGGGCCTGGAGCCCGGCTCGGCGCTGCGGACCCAGACCCTCGCCGTCCGCCTCGGCGTCTCCGCCACCCCGGTCCGGGAGGCGCTGGCCCGCCTGGAGGGCTCGGGCCTCGTGGTCCGCAGCGCCCGCCGCGGCTACCGGGCCGCACCGCTGCTCTCGGCGGAGGAGCTCGCCCAGCTCGTCGACGTCCGGCTGCTGGTGGAACCCGGCAACGCCGAGCGTGCCTGCGTCCGCACCGACGACGCCTTCGTCGCCCGGCTGTGGAGCGCGGTCGAGGACCAGCGCTCCGCGCCCACCGGTCCGGGCTACGCCGGCTTCAAGCACTACCTGGAGGCCGACTGGTCCTTCCACGAGCTGGTCGCGGAGGGGACGGGCAACCCGTTCATCGTCCGGACCCTGGACTCCTTCCGCGGTTTCGTGCAGCGTCTGCACCAGGTCGAGGAACGGGTGAGCGATGCGGACGAGAGCGTCTCGGAGCACGAGGCGATCGTGCGCGCCTTCGAGCAGCGCGATCCCGCGGGCGCCGCGCAGGCCATGCGCGCGCACCTGCAGGGCGTCCTGGACCGGGCGGTCGAGTGAACACGCCGGGAGGCGCTCGCCTTCTGGCGTGATTTTCTATAGAATCTGACTCAACGGACGACCTTTTGGAGTGACACCGTGAGCGACGACGCGCACACCCCGACGAGCACTCGCGTGTTCGACGGCTTCCCGGACGTGCTGACCCGCCAGAACTGGCCGATCACCGTCCCGATGATGCCGCACCCGCACGTCCTGAAGGACGGCACCACGGTGCAGGAGCAGTCCGCCGAGGGGTGGGCGCAGACGCTCGAGGTCATGACCGACGCGGGCTACACGAGCATCGACCCGACCGACACCTGGATCCGGATCGCGGACCTCTCCCCCGAGCGTCTCGACGAGTTCTCGGCCACGGTGCGTCAGGCCGGGCTGACGATCCCGGCGTTCTCGACCTCGCGTCGTTCGGTGATGGACCACGAGAAGGCCGACGAGAACCTCGCCTACTCCCACCGCGCCATCGACGCGTGCGCCGCGATCGGCATCCCGGTCGTGAACTTCGGTTTCATGCGCGGTTTCACCCCCGACCAGGCCAAGGCCCTGTGGTTCTGGCTGCAGCCCGGCTACTCCGACGACTTCAGCGACGACGTCCGCGCCGTCGCCGTCGCGAAGATCAAGGAACTGGCCGCGCACGCCCAGAGCGTCGGCGTCCAGATCGCCCTGGAGATGTACGAGGACACCTACCTCGGCACCGCCGACGGCATGGTGCAGTTCGTCCAGGACGTGGGCTTCGACAACGTCGGCCTCAACCCGGACTTCGGCAACATCCTGCGCCTGCACCGCGAGGTGGAGCCGTGGGAGGAGATCGCCGCCAAGACGTTCCCCTACACGAACTACTGGCACCTCAAGAACTACTACCGCGACGAGGAACCCGGCACCGGTTCCGTCCGCACCCACCCGGCTCCCCTGGAGTTCGGCACGATCAACTACCGCAAGGCGATCACGATGGCCATCGAGGCCGGGTTCCGGGGCGCCTTCTGCGTGGAACACTACGGCGGCGACAGCATCAGCGTCGGCGCCACGAACCGCGAGTACATCCGTCGCGTCCTGCCCAGGGCGACGACCTGGAAGCAGTTCAGCAGCTCCGCCGTGAACCACTGAGCGATCGAAGGAGACCGTTCGCATGACGAAGATCTTCGGGGACCCGTCCTCGTTCGTCGACGATTCCGTTGCCGGGTTCGTGGACCTCTACTCCCACTTCGTGCAGCCGGTGCCGCACGGGGTGATCCGCTCCACCGCCACCCCCGACGGGAAGGTCGCCGTCATCGCCGGCGGCGGGTCCGGGCACTACCCGGCCTTCGCCGGCTACGTCGGGCCGGGCCTGGCCGACGCCGCCGTGTGCGGCAACGTCTTCGCCTCCCCCTCCACCCGCTGGGTCTACGACGTGGCCAAGGCCGCGAACCGCGGCGGCGGGGTCCTGCTGGGCTTCGGCAACTACGCCGGTGACATCCTCAACTTCGGCCTCGCCGCGGAACGCCTGCGCGCCGAGGGCATCCCCGCGGAACTGCTCGTCGTGACCGACGACGTCGCCTCCGAGGGCCAGGGCGCCAACGGGGAACGCCGGGGCATCGCCGGGGACGTCGTCGCCTTCAAGATCGCCGGTGCCGCCGCGGAGGCCGGTTACGACTTCGAGGACGTCGTGCGGGTCTCCCGTCACGTCAACGACGTCACCCGCTCGATGGGCATCGCCTTCGCCGGCTGCACCCTCCCCGGTGAGACCGAGCCGTTGTTCACCGTCACCCCGGGGAACATGGCCATCGGGCTCGGCATCCACGGTGAGCCGGGGATCTCCGAGGAGCCCATCGGCACCCCGGAGGAGATCGCGACCCTGCTCGTGGAGAAGGTCCTCGCCGGCAAGCCCGACGACGCGCCGGACTCCGGGCGGATCGCGGTGCTGGTCAACGGCCTCGGCTCCACCAAGTACGAGGAGCTGTTCCTGCTCTACGTGCCCATCGCGAAGCAGCTGCGGGCCGCGGGTTACGAGATCGTCGCCCCCCAGGTCGGGGAACTCGTCACCAGCCTGGACATGGCGGGTTGCTCGCTCACGGTGACGTGGCTGGACGAGGAACTCGAGAAGCTGTGGACGGACCCGGCACAGTGCCCGGCGCTCAGCGTCGGCGCGAGCATCGAGACGACCCCGGCCCCGACGTACGTCGTCCCCGAGGACGAGGTCGCCGACTACAGCGGCACTCCCGCGGCGGCTCAGGAGTCGGGGCAGAAGATCGCCGGGCTCATCGAGGCCGTGCGCGAGGTCCTCAAGGACGCGGAAGCGGAACTCGGGCGCATCGACGCCATCGCCGGTGACGGCGACCACGGCACCGGCATGGTCAACGGCTCCGTCGCGGCCGCGCAGGCGGCCCGGACGGCCGCCGACGCGGGGGCCGGTGCCGCATCGACGTTGTCCGCGGCGGGTGCGGCGTGGGCCGACCGCGCCGGCGGCACCTCCGGGGTGATCTGGGGCGTGCTGCTGCACGCGTTCGCCGACAAGCTCGGCGACGAGGGCACGCCGACGCCGGAGCAGGTCTCCGAAGGCGCCACCGCGTCGGTGGAGGCCGTGATGCGCCTCGCCGGTGCCCGCGTCGGCAACAAGACGATGCTCGACTCCCAGGTCCCCTTCGCGGAGACCCTCGCCGAGCGCATCGCCGCCGGCGACGACCTGAAGACGGCCTTCACCACGGCGTCGCAGGCGGCGACGGACGCCGCCGAGGCGACGAAGCAGCTGCGACCGCAGATCGGGCGGGCGCGGCCGTTGGCGGAGCGCTCCATCGGTCACCCCGACGCCGGTGCCGTCTCGCTCGCGCTGGTGACGCGCACCGTCGCCGACAAGCTCTGAGGAAGGAAAGCGCATGACTGATCTGCAGTGGCGTGTGGTGTTGGCCGCCGACGAGGCCGGTGTCTCCTACAAGAACGCCATCAAGGCCGACCTGCTCAAGGACCCCCGGGTCAAGGAGGTCCTCGACGTCGGCGTCGACAGCGACACCGACAAGACCGCCTACCCCCACGTCGCCGTCGCCGCCGCCCGCAAGATCGCCGCAGGCGAAGCCGACCGCGGCATCCTCGTCTGCGGCACCGGCATGGGCGTGGCCATCGCGGCCAACAAGGTCCCCGGCATCCGGGCCTCCGTCGCCCACGACTCCTTCTCGGTGGAGCGTCTGGTGCTCTCCAACAACGCCCAGGTCCTGACCCTGGGTGAGCGGGTCATCGGCAAGGAGCTCGCCCGCCGGCTGGCGAAGGAGTTCCTGGGCTACGTCTTCGACGAGACCTCCGCCTCGGCGGAGAAGGTCGACGCCATCACCGGGTACGAGACCGCGACGGAGGGCGAGGCAGGTACCGTCGGGTCCTGCTGATGCCCACCTAGATCTGGAGCCCGCGCACCATGACGACTCGTCCCCGCCCGCTCGTCGGGGTCAGCCTGAAGATGTACTTCTCCCTGGCCCGCACGCGCAGCTACCTCGCCGACGTCGCGACCCTCGGTCGCGACGTGGCGGGTAGCGGCGTGGACGCGTTCGTCATCCCCGACTTCCTCAACATCACCACCGGCGTCGACCTCCTGCGCGGCACGGGCATCGCCGTGGGCGCCCAGGACGCCTCGTGGGAGGACTTCGGGGCGCTGACCGGCGAGGTGTCGCCGGCGGCGCTGCGCGAGGCCGGGGCCCGGTTCGTCGAGATCGGGCACGCCGAACGCCGCCGCATGTTCGCCGAGGACGACATCGTGACCGCCCGCAAGGCGGCCGCGGCCGCGCGCAACGGGCTGGTCCCGCTGATCTGCATCGGCGAGAACGTGCGCATCGACGTCCCCGACGCCGCCCGCACCACGATCAGCCAGGTGCTGGCCGCGCTCGAGGACGTGCCCTCCGAGGCCGAGGTCGTCATCGGCTACGAACCGAACTGGGCCATCGGGCAGACCGAACCGGCCCCGCCGGAGCACGTCGTCGGGGTCACCACCCGCTTGCGCGACGCCCTCGCGCACCGTCGTGGGGTCACCCGCATCCTCTACGGCGGCAGCGCCGGCCCGGGCATGTTCACCGACGTCGCCGAGGGCGTGGACGGCCTGTTCCTGGGCCGCTTCGCCCACGACGTCGCCAACTTCCGGCTCGTGATCCAGGAGATCGCGGACCACCCGCTCAACGCACACCACACCGACACGGCCGACGAGCCGGCCGACCGCGCCTGAGGCGCGGGAGGTCCGGTTCACCGTCGAACCAGCCACCACCACACCAGGAGACCTCCCATGCCTCTCGCACCCCGCACCGACAAGATCACCAAGGTCGCCCAGATCGGCACCGGCTACATGGGCGGCGGCATCGCCCAGTCGCTCGCGCTGGCCGGCAACGACGTGTGGCTCGCCGACGCCGACAAGGAGTCGACGCAGCGCAACTACGAGCGCCTCCTGAAGGAGTCGGAGCTCTTCGAGGCCCAGGGACTGTTCCCCGCGGGCAGCACCGACACCCTCAAGGAGAAGTTCCACCCCGCGGACTCCATCGAGGAGGCCGTCGCCGACGTCCACTTCGTCGAGGAAGCCGTCTTCGAGGACCCGCAGGTCAAGAAGGACGTCCTCTCCCGCGTGGAGAAGGCCGTCACCCCCGGCACCATCATCGGCACCAACACCTCGACCATCCCGGTGAAGGTCCTGGCCGAGGCGTTCGAGGACGCGTCGATGTTCCTCACCGTGCACTTCTCCAACCCGGCGCCGTTCATCCCGGGTGTCGAGCTCGTGATGGGTGAGGCGACCAACCCGGCCGTCCTGCCGCTCATCGAGGACCTGCTCACCCGCGCCGGCCGCCGTGGCGCGCAGGTGAAGGACGTCCCCGGTTTCGTCCTGAACCGCCTGCAGTACGTGCTGCTGAAGGAAGCCATGTCGGTCGTCGAGGAGGGTGTCGCCACCCCCGCCGACGTCGACACGATCGTCTCCACGACCTTCGGCTTCCGGCTGCCGTTCTTCGGGCCGTTCGCGATCGCCGACATGGCCGGGCTCGACGTCTACGCCAAGGGTTTCAAGGTCCTCGAGGGCCACTTCGGCGAGCGTCTCTCCGCGCCGGCGAACCTCACCGCGCTCGTCGACGCCGGCAAGTACGGCACGAAGACCGGTTCCGGGTTCCTCGAGCTCGAGCCGGAGAAGCTGGCCGCGCTGATCGACTACCGCAACAAGGCCTACCAGAAGATGGGCGAGCTCCTGGCCGAGCTCGGCCCCTCGCCGCTGGCGGAATGAGTTCCTGACCGCCGCGAACTCGCCCAGGACTTCCCGGGCGGGTTCGACGGCACCTGCGAGACCTGAGTGGGGCGTGGACCTTCCGTGTCCACGCCCCACTCGTCCTCGGCGTCCTGGTCATCGCCCAGGTGCCCTGACCCACCCTCCTCAGCCGGCAAAACCCGAGAAGACGGGACGCACCACGACCCGCATCGGCGGCCCGGCGAGCAGCTCGATGACCTCGTCGTGGTTGGCGTCGATGACGGGGTCGGAGAAGTGGCGCTCGAAGGACGCGTCGTCCGCGTAGAACTCGAACGCCCACAGGGTGTCGGGGTCGTCCTCGGCGCGGCACAGGACCCAGTCGGTGGGACCGTCGGGGTCACCGGTGTGGTGCAGGCTGTTGGTCAGTTCGAACAGCCTGCACCACACCCGGGCTTGGCGGTGAACTTCAGGACGGTCCCCGGTTGACGTGCGTCGAGCATGTGGTGCCTCCTGGTGTGGAACGACGCAGCGGCGCATCGCCTGTCCACGGCCCGCATCGTGAACGCGGCGATCGAGGTCCTGGACGCGGGGGGCGTGGAGGCGTTGACGTTCCGGTCCCTGGCCGCACACCTCTCGACCGGCGCCGGGGCGATCCACCACCACGGGCACCGGGGCGAGACAGGGCGTCCGGACGCTGGTGCTGGGAGTCTTCGACGCCATCGGTGCTCACCCCTGGCTGGGGACGCAGCTGACCGCCGCTCCGTGGCAGCCCGCCGTCCTGCGCCTGTTCGACCGCATCGGGACGGAACTCGACGCGCTGGGGGTGCCCGAGCCCTTCCAGTTCGACGCCGCCTCGCTGCTCGTGCACCACGTCCTCGGTGTCGCGAGTCAGCACGACGCCGGGACAAGACTCCCCGGCGCTCAGCCCGGACGGCGGTTCGACCGGTCGACGTTCCTGAGCGGCGCGACGTCGGCGCTCACCGACGAGGTCGACGCCGCGGGCCTGCCCTTCCTGACCCGCGTCGCCGATCGGTTGCGCAACCACGACGACCGCGAGCAGTTCCGTGCCGGCGTGGAGATCATCCTCGACGGCCTGTCGCTCCTGCCGACGGACACCTGAACCCCGGCCTCTCGTCGGCCGCAGGTCAGTCGAGACAGAACTCGTTCCCCTCGGGGTCGGCGAGCACCAGGTGGCCGGCTCCGAGGGGTGGGGCGGGTTCGAGACGGGCGACCCGGTGCGCGCCGAGGCCGACGAGGCGGTCGGCCTCGCGCTCCAACGCCGCCATCCGTTCCGGTCCGGTGAGTCCGGGAGCGGCACGGACGTCCAGGTGCAGCCGGTTCTTGACCCGCTTCTCCTCGGGAACCCGCTGGAAGAACACCCGCGGTCCGGATCCGGACGGGTCCACGACGGCCGAGGCGCCGTTGCGCTGCCCCTCGGGCACCTGCCAGGCGTCGAGCGCCGCGGCCCAGGTGTCGAACCCCGGCGGCGGTCCCTGGACCCGGTAGCCGAGGGCTTCCGCCCAGAACCCGGCGAGGCGGGCCGGATCGGCGCAGTCGATCGCGATCTGCAGTTCCCGCGCCACGTCAGGCCTCCCTCGTGCGGAACAGGTCGCGCAGCAGCGACACCTCGGCCAGGTGGTGGATGAGTTCACGGTGGATGTGCAGCACCAGGGCCGCCCTCGGGGCGTCGGCGTACCCCTCTTCCGCGGGTCCGCAGGGTTCGAGCAGACCGTCCTCGCCCCACGACTCCACCCCGGCGAGCCAGGTCGCGTACTCGGTGTCGAGCTGGCGCAGGGCGGTCGCGGCGTCCGGGGCGTAGTCGAAGGTGAAGTAGTCGGTGGCCGCCCGGCCGAAGTGCGCGGCGTTCCTGAGGGCGAGGCAGCCGACGATCACGTGCCCGAGCCGCCAGGCGATCGTCGTCAGGGGCGGGGGACTCGGTTCGGGGTACGCGAAGTCGATCGTCATCACCCCCGAGCCACCCTGCACGGGTGCGGTGCTGCTCCCCCGGGGACGGACGTTCCAGCTGCCGGGGGACGGTTCCCAGAAGTACTCCTCGTCGGTGAGCCCGTCGAGTCCCCTCCGCACCTGGTGCTCCCAGTGCCGGTTCATCTGCTCCCGCAGGAGTCGGTTCCAGCTCTCAACGCTCATGGGACCACCGTGACCCCGATCGCGGACAGCTTTCGTCCGCGATCGGTGCCAGGATCGTGGGGTGGGCGGGGAAGGGACCACCGAGCGCGTGCTCCGGATGCTGGGCCTGCTCCAACGACGAAGGTCCTGGACGGCCGCCGAGCTGGCCGCTGAGCTCAGGGTGACCGAACGCTCGATCCGTCGCGACGCCGAGCGGCTGCGTTCGCTGGGCTACCCCGTGCGCGCGACCTCCGGCGTGGGGGGCGGGTACCGCCTCGGTGCCGGCGCCCGGATGCCGCCGTTGCTCCTCGACGACGAGGAGGCGATCGCCACCGCCGTCTCGTTGCGCCTGGCCAGCGGGGGGACCGTCAGCGGGGCGGCCGAGGCGGCCCTGCGGGCGCTGGCCAAGCTCGACCAGGTCATGCCACCCCGGCTGCGCGAGCAGGTCCGCGCCGTGCACACCGCCACCGACACCCTGGTGGCCGACGGGGTGACGATCGACGCGGACGTCCTCGTCACCTTCGCCCGCGCCTGCCGCGACCTGCTCCGGGTCCGTTTCCACTACCCCGCCCGCGAAGGGGGCGAGAGCGAGCGGACGGTGGAACCCGTGCGGATGGTCACGACCGGTCGGCGCTGGTACCTCATGGCCTTCGACGTCGACCGCGACGACTGGCGCACGTTCCGGCTGGACCGCATGCGCGACGTCCGCGCGACGACGTGGCGGTTCCGAGCGCGGGAGCACCCGGACCCGGTGGAGCACGTCCAGCGTTCCGTCACCACGGTCCCCTACCGGTGGCTCGTCCGGGTCCGCCTGCACGCCCCGGCCCGGACGGTCCGCGAACTCGTCCCCCCGACGATCGGCCTCGTGCACGACGAGGGGACCCACTGCGTCCTCGAGGTCGGCGGCGACGACCTCGACTGGATCGCCGCCCACATCGCCCGGCTCGGGATCCCCGCCGAGGTCCTGGAACCGCCGGAACTGCGGGAGGCCGCGACCCGGCTGGCCCGCACCCTGCGGGAACTAGGCGGCGCGGGGACGGGGTAGGACTTCCCGCAGGCCTAAGTCAGCGCGGGGCTCGACTCAGGCGCGGTCGTGGAGGGTGATCTGGTAGCCGTCGGGGTCGGCGAAGGTGAACGTGCGCCCGAAGGGCCCGTCGACCGGCGCCGAGACGATGCGGTGGCCGCCGGCGACGAGGGCGTCGTGGATGTCCTGGACGTCGTCGGCGTGCAACCAGATCGCCGCCCCGACGCCCGGCTGCGCGACGGCGTCGAGGTCGGTGCCCGGCACGACGTCGCGCAGGGCGAAGGCGATGGGCGCGGTCTCGAAGACCACGGCGTGCGGGGGACCGGCCGGGGAGCGGAGGAGACCGAGGTAGTGCTCGTAGAACTCCCGGGAGGCGGTGAGGTCGCTCGCCTGCAGCGAGATGAAGTCGGGTCCGGTGACCGGCACGAGGGTGTCCCTTCCGTCTGTGTCAGATGCCTGACACGCAGACCGTATGTCAGGAAGCTGACACAGGTCAAGACCCACCCCCGCGCGTGGGACCGGTAGCGTGGTGGCTGTGAACCCCTACGTGACCTTCGCGATCCTCCGGGTCGGGTTCCTCGTCCTCCCCCTGGCCGTCCTGACCCTCCTCGGGGTCCGGCCACCGCTCTCGATCGCCGTCGCCCTGGTCCTCTCCGTCGTCCTGTCCGCGGTGTTCCTGCGCGACCAGCGCCGCCGGATCGCCGACCGGATCGCCGCACGGGCGCAACGCCGCACCCGCTGACGTGACCCGCGACACGACCCCTGACGTCGTGGTCGTCGGCGCCGGTCCGACCGGGACGTTCCTCGCCTGCGAACTCCGACTGCAGGGCGTCGACGTCCTCGTCCTGGAACGCGACCCCGACCCCTCCGACCGCGTCCGCGGCCTCGGACTGCACGTGCGCAGCGTCGAGATCCTCGACAGCCGCGACCTCCTCGACCGCTTCACCCCGCACGGGAGGACGTTCACCCCCGCGGGCTACGTCGCCGGCATCGACCGTCCCTGGCCGGCGCTCGCCACCAGCCACAACTCCATCCTCGGGGTCCCGCAGACCACGACGGAACGCCTGCTCACCGAACGCGCCCTCGAACTGGGCGTCACCTTCCGCCGGGGCACCGGACTGAGCGGCCTCACCCAGGACGACGACGGGGTCACCGTCGAACTCACCGACGGGAAGCGGCTCCGCACCCGCTACCTCGTCGGATGCGACGGCGGCCGCAGCACCGTCCGGAAACTCCTCCGGACCGCCTTCACCGGTGAACCCGCCCGGCACGAGACGCTCATCGCCGAGGTCCGCCTCAGTGCACCCGAGGACGAGGTGACCGCCGTCGTCACCGCCGTGCGCGAGCGGCTCCGAGGTTTCGGCGCGGGCCCGCTCGGCGACGGGTTCCACCGCGTCGTCGTCCCCGCCGCCGGCGTCACCCCGGGCCACGAGGACCCCACCCTCGACGAACTCCGCAGCCGGCTCCGCCACCACGCCGGCACCGACTTCGGCGCCCACGACCCGCGCTGGCTCTCCCGCTTCACCGACGCCACCCGCCAGGCCGAGCAGTACCGCACCGGGCGGGTCCTCCTCGCCGGCGACGCCGCCCACGTCCACCCGCCCACCGGCGGACAAGGCCTCAACCTCGGCCTGCAGGACGCGTTCAACCTCGGCTGGAAACTCGCCGCCGAGGTCGCCGGCCGCGCCCCCGCAGGGTTGCTGGACACCTACCACGCCGAACGTCACCCCGTCGGCGCCGACGTCCTCGACCTCGTCACCGCCCTCTCCGAACTCGGCCGCGACGATCCCGGCCCCCGCGCCACGAAACGTCTCCTCGCCGGGCTCATGGACCTCGAGACCGTGAACCGCGCCCTGGTCGAACGCATCACCGGCCTCGCGATCCGCTACGACCTCGGCGGCCACCACGACCTCGTCGGCCGCCGGCTCCGCGACGTCCACCAGCCCACCGGCCAGTGGCTCCTCACCCACCGCGGCACGTTCCCGCTCGACCCCCGGACGCCCTCCGTGGAGGTCCACGTCGACACCCACCTCAGCGTCCCCGCCGCCCTCGTCCGCCCCGACGGCCACGTCGCCTGGGTCGGCGACGACACCGGGGACCCCCACGACCTGCACGAACACCTCCCCCGCTGGTTCGGCCCGCTAGGCTGACCCGTCGTGGCAGAACAGGTCTCCTTCCTCAGCACCACCGGCCAGAAGCTCGCCGGCCTGCTCGACCTGCCCGAGGGACAGGTCCGCGGGTGGGGGATCTTCGCCCACGGGTTCACCCTCGGCAAGGACTCCCCCGCCGCGTCCCGCATCTGCAAGGGCCTCGCCGCCGAGGGCATCGGCATGCTCCGCTTCGACAACCTCGGCCTCGGCGACTCCGAAGGCGACTGGGGCGACGGGTCCTTCACCCACAAGGTCTCCGACACCGTCCTCGCCGCCGGGTTCATGGCCGAACGCGGAACCCCCGCCGCCCTCCTCGTCGGACACTCCTTCGGCGGTGCCGCCGTCATCGCCGCCGCGAACCGCATCCCCGACCTGCAGGCCGTCGCGAGCATCGCCTCGCCCTCCGAACCCCGCCACGTCGAACACAACTACGACGCCCTCGTCGAACGCGTCATGTCCGAAGGTCACGCCGAGTGGATGGTCGGAGGCCGCGCCCTCACCCTCAAACGCGCCTTCATCGAGGACGTCCGCACCGCGGACCTCAAGCAGCAGATCCACCGGCTCTCGGTCCCGCTGCTCGTGATGCACTCCCCCACCGACGACACCGTCAGCATCGACAACGCCAGCGAGATCTTCAAGGCCGCCAAGCACCCCCGGAGCTTCATCTCCCTCGAAGGCTCCGACCACCTGCTCATCGCCCGCGGCCAGGCCCGCCGCGCCGCGCACATCATCAGCGCCTGGGCCGACCAGTACCTCAAGGACGTCTCCCCGCCCACGAGCGTCTGATCAGGAAGGGACGGGCAGGTCCAGCCCGTCCAGGACCCGCTCCCCCTCGCCGGAGACCCGCAGGACCACCCGCCGCCGGTCCGCCGGATCCAAACCCCGGTACAGCAACCCCAGGTCCACCAACGCGTCGACCGCCCGGCTCGCCGTCGCCGGCGCCATCACGAGAACCTCCACCAGGTCGCTCATCGACGCCCCCGGCCGCTGCGCCACCAGCGCCAGGCACCGCCACCGGTCCACCGTCAGATCACTACCGCGCAACGCCTCGGCCAGGAGGTTCTGCAACAGCGCCGCCGCCCGCAACCGGTCGAGCAACTCGACCGCCGGACTCGTCGGGACCGCAACCACCACCCGACCTCCTCGCTCGTGGGATCGTGGCCAGCATGCCAGACAGCTACCGCGTCGCGCTGGCCGTCCCCCGCCGCGGACCCGCCGGCATGTTCGGGCTGTCCTGCCGCGTCGCCGCCCACCTCGCCACCGAGGAGGTCAACGCCCACGGCGGCATCGGCGGCCGCCCCCTGGAACTCCTCGACGTCGACGCCGGACTCGATCCCGACCAGGTCGCCGACACCCTCGACCTCGCCGTCACCCGCGGCCACGTCGACGCCGTCGCCGGCTGGCACCTCTCCAGCGTCCGCGAAGCCGTCGCCCCGGCGCTCGCCGGCCGGGTCCCCTACGTCTACGCCACCGCCTACGAGGGCGGCGAGGCCCGTGACGGGGTGCTGTGCACGGGAGAGCTCCCCGGGGAGCAGGTGGTCGCGGCACTCGGGTTCCTGCGCGAGGAGTTCGGCTGGCGGCGCTGGCTCGTCGTCGGCGACGACTACGTCTGGCCGCGGGCCACGGCCGCGCGGGTGGCGCGGACGCTGGCCGGGTCCGGGATCCACCTGCGGGGTCAGCACTGGCTACCGCTCGGTTGCGACGACGACGAGGTGTGGTCCGTACTGCTGAACACGCTGCAGCGCAGCGCGTCCCGGGTCGACGGAGTGGTCATGCTGCTCGTGGGTGCGGACGGCGCCCGGTTCAACCGCGAGTTCCACGCCGCGGACCTGGACGGGGACCTGGTCCGGTTCAGCCCCTTCATGGACGAGACGATGCTGCTGGCCAGCGGGCCCGGGACGACCCGGGGGCTGTTCGCGTCCGCCGGCTGGTTCGCCGGTCTCGGCACCGCGGCCGCCCTGGACTTCAGCGCGGGTTTCGCCCGCACCTTCGACCGGGTCGCGGGCACCTCCCCGGGGCTGGCGGTGCCGTCGCCCGGGACGATGGCCGAGAGCACCTACCTGGCCCTGAAACTACTGGCCGACGTGGGGCACCGCGCGCCACCCGGTGCGGACGACCTGGACCGCGCCCGGTCGCGGTGGGCCTGGGAGACCCCGCACGGGACGGTGGAGATGCGCCGGGGCCGCGCGGGGCACCGCGTGCACGTCGCCGCGGCGGTGGGACTGGAGTTCGAGGTGCTGGCCGAGGTGTCCGGTCCTTCCTCGCCGCCGCTCTGAGGTGTTTCCGGCGTGTTTCGGCAGCTTTTCCAGCAGATCAACTTTCGCGATTCCTTGCGCTGCAACACGATCGGGAACACCAGTTCGTTGACCGCCGAACGGGTGACGCCCTAGCGTCAGAACGCTTCCAGTTGGAAGCGATCCGACGTCGCCGGAGGCCCGGGATGACCCAAGACACCACGAGCGCGCACCACGTCAGCGCCGCCACCTCGGAGACCCTCGAGGACTACACGCTGCGGTTCGCCCCCCGCAGCTACCGCCGCTGGACCCCCGCCGTGGTCGCGACCTCAGCCCTCGGCGGCATCGCCTACCTCGCCGACTTCTCCATCGGCGCGAACATCGGCATCGCCCACGGGACCACCAACGCCCTCCTCGGCATCCTCGTCGCCGCCGTCGTCATCTTCGTCAGCGGTTTCCCGCTGGCCTACTACGCGGCGCGGTACAACATCGACCTCGATCTCATCACCCGCGGCTCCGGGTTCGGCTACTACGGTTCCGTCCTCACCAACGTCATCTTCGCGACGTTCACGTTCATCTTCTTCGCCCTCGAGGGATCGATCATGGCCCAGGGCCTCGAACTCGGCCTCGGGATCCCCCGCTGGATCGGGTACGCGATCTCGACGATCCTGGTGATCCCCCTGGTCGTCTTCGGCATGAAGGCCCTGTCGAAGATGCAGGTCTGGACCACGCCGTTCTGGCTCGTCCTCATGGTCATCCCCTTCGTCTACCTCGTCGCCAGCCACCCCGACTCGGTGGACACCTTCTTCGCCTACGACGGCGAGGACGGTTCGGGCGCCTCGATCAGCACCGCCTCCGTCCTGCTCGCGGCCGGGGTCTGCCTCTCGCTGATGGCCCAGATCGCCGAACAGATCGACTACCTGCGGTTCATGCCGCCGCGCACCGCGCAGAACCGGCGGAAGTGGTGGACCGCGGTGGTCCTCGCCGGCCCCGGCTGGGTCGTCTTCGGCGCGCTCAAGCAGGCCGTCGGACTGTTCCTCGCCGTCTACCTCATCGCCTCCCTCGACCCCCAGGCCGCGGCCACCGCGAACGAACCCGTGCACCAGTTCCTCGGCGTCTACGAGGAGATGATGCCGGGTTGGCTGGCCATGACCCTCGCCGTCATCCTCGTCGTCATCAGCCAGATCAAGATCAACGTGACGAACGCCTACTCGGGTTCGCTGGCCTGGACGAACTCCTTCACCCGGGTCACCAAGCGCTACCCCGGCCGGATCGTCTTCGTCGTCGTCAACCTGGTCATCGCGCTGACGCTGATGGAGTCGAACATGTTCGACTTCCTCAACACCATCCTGGGTTTCTACGCCAACTGCGCCATGGCCTGGGTCGTGACCGTCGCCACCGACATCGTCGTGAACAAGGGCATCCTCAAGATCTCCCCAACCGTCGCGGAGTTCCGCCGTGGGATGCTCTACCCGGTGAACCCCGTCGGGTTCGTCTCGGTCCTACTCTCGGCGGGGCTGTCCATCGTCGTGTTCTTCGGCGGGTTCGGCGCCGGTCTGCAGCCCTACTCCCCCGTCGTCGCCATCGTCCTCGCGGTGCTCTGCCCGCCGGTCCTGGCGCTGGCCACGAAGGGGAAGTACTACCTGCGCCGCAGCGACGACGGCATCGCGCTGCCGATGTACGACGAGGACGGCAACCCCTCCGGCGCCGTCCTCACCTGCCACGTCTGCCGCCAGGACTACGAACGTCCCGACGTCACCGCCTGCCTCACCCACGACGACGTCGTCTGCTCGCTCTGCCTCAGCACCGACAAGGTGTCCGACCACGTCCTGCCCGCCACCGGGGGTACGGTCCACCCGTGAACCTCAGCCCGGCCGACACCGAGAAGCTCCTCCTGGCGGTCGCGGGCATGGTCGCCCGCGACCGCCTCGAGCGGGGAGTCCTCCTCAACCACCCCGAGGCCGTCGCCCTGCTCTCCACGTGGGTGCTGGAACGGGCCCGCGAAGGCGCCCTCGTCGCCGACCTCATGGAGTCCGGTCGTCACGTCCTGCGTGCCGACCAGGTCATGACCGGGGTCCCCGAGATGCTCCACGACGTGCAGGTCGAGGCGACGTTCCCGGACGGACGCAAACTCGTGACCCTGCACCACCCCGTCCAGGGCGGTGCCCCCACCGAAGGTCCCGGCGCGGTCCGGGTCCGTCCGGGCACGATCGTCCTCAACGGCGACCGCACCCCCGGGGAACGCCTCGAACTGCTCGTCGAGAACACCGGCGACCGCCCGGTCCAGATCGGTTCGCACCTGCACCTCCCCGACGCCAACCCGGCGCTCCGCTTCGACCGCGCCGCCGCCGCGGGTTTCCGGCTCGACGTCCCCTCCGGCACCTCGCTCCGCTTCGAACCCGGCGTCTCCCGCCTGGTCCAGGCCGTCGCCCTGCGCGGGAACCGCCTCGTCCCCGGCCTGCAGATCAAGGAGTCCTCGCGTGGTTGAGATCGACCGCAGCGCCTACGCCGCGCTGTACGGCCCCACCACCGGCGACCAGGTCCGCCTCGGTGACACCGACCTCTGGATCGAGATCGAGCAGGACCTCACCGCCGGCGGTGAGGAAGCCGTCTTCGGCGGCGGCAAGTCGATCCGCGAGTCCATGGCCCAGGGCACCACGACCCGGGCCGCCGGCGCCCCCGACACCGTCATCACCAACGCCGTCGTCCTCGACCACAGCGGGATCTACCGCGCCGACGTCGGCGTCCGCGACGGCCGGATCTCCGCGATCGGCCGGGCCGGGAACCCCGACATCGCCGACGGGGTCCACCCCGACCTCCACATCGGTCCCTCCACCGACGTCATCTCCGGTGAGGGACGCATCCTCACCGCCGGTGGCATCGACACCCACGTGCACCTCATCTCCCCCTCCCAGGTCCACGAGGCCCTGGCCGCGGGGCTGACCACCCTCGCCGGCGGGGGTACCGGCCCCAGCGAGGGGACGAAGGCGACGACGGTCACCCCCGGGTCGTGGCACCTCGCCCAGGCCCACCGGGCGCTGGACGCGCTACCGGTGAACGTGCTGCTGCTGGGCAAGGGCAACACGGTGTCCGCCGAGGGCCTCGCCGAGCAGGCCCTCGCCGGCGCGGCCGGTTACAAGGTCCACGAGGACTGGGGGTCGACCCCCGCCGCGATCGACGCCGCCCTGCGCGCCGCCGACGAGTTCGGCCTGCAGGTCGCCCTGCACTCCGACTCCCTCAACGAGGCCGGCTACGTCGACTCCACGATCGGCGCCATCGCCGGCCGCTCCATCCACGCGTTCCACACCGAGGGCGCCGGCGGCGGCCACGCGCCGGACATCATCACGATCGCCGGCCTCCCGCACGTCATCCCGGGTTCCACGAACCCGACGCTGCCGCACACGGTGAACACGGTCCCCGAGCACCTCGACATGCTGCTGGTCTGCCACCACCTGAACCCGGCCGTCCCCGAGGACCTCGCCTTCGCCGAGTCCCGGATCCGGGCCACGACGATCGCGGCCGAGGACGTCCTGCACGACCTCGGAGCCCTCTCCATCACCAGTTCCGACGCCCAGGCGATGGGCCGCATCGGCGAGGTCATCACCCGGACCTGGCAGGTCGCGCACGTCATGAAGCTCCGGTTCGGCGGCATGGACGCGCGAGCCGACAACGAACGCGCCCGCCGCTACGTCGCCAAGTACACGATCAACCCCGCCATCGCCCACGGCATCGACCACCTCGTGGGATCCGTCGAGGTCGGGAAGCTGGCCGACCTCGTCCTGTGGGACCCCGCCTTCTTCGGCATCCGGCCCTCGGTGGTGCTCAAGGGCGGAGCACTGGTGCTCGGCGCCCTGGGAGATCCGAACGCCTCCATCCCCACCCCCCAACCCGTCCTGCTGCGCCCCGCGCTGATGCACGCCAACGGCGCGGACGTCTCGGTCAGCTTCGTGTCCCCGGCCGCCCTGGCCGACGGCCTCGAAGGCCGTCTCGGGCTGCGGCGCAGGCTCGAGCCCGTGCGCGACACCCGCGGCGTCGGGAAGGCGCAGATGGTCCACAACGACGCACTGCCCCGCATCGAGGTCGACCCGGAGACCTTCGCCATCACCATCGACGGCGACCTCGTGGAACCCTCCCCGGCCACCGAACTCCCGCTCGCTCAGCGGTACCAGCTGTTCTGATGGCGGACTCCCCGGACCTCCTGCTCACCCTGCTCGCCGACGCACGCCTGCCCGTCGGCGGGCACACCCAGTCCGCCGGCCTGGAACCCGCCGTGACCCACGGCGGGGCCACGGCGGCGGACGTCCCGGAGTTCCTCCGCGGACGGCTCACGACCGTCGTCGCCGTCGAGGCCGGGACCGCCGTCGTCGCCCGCCACCACGTCCTCGCCGATCTCGACCTCCAGGAAGTCGAAGACGCCTGGGCGGCCAGAACGCCCAGCGGCCCGCTGCGGACGGTCTCGCGCACCCTCGGGCGCGGCTACCTGCGCCTCGCCGGACGCACCTGGCCCGACCCGGTCTGGGCGCACCTCGGTCGCACCCCACCCCGCCCCCTCGTCCTCGGCGCACTGGCCGCCGTCGCCGGACTGGACGCAGCACGACTCGTCCGCCTCTGCGGGCACGAGGACATCGCCACCGTCACCGCCGCCGCCCTGAAGCTCGACCCGTGCGACCCCCTCGAGACCACCGGGTGGGCGCTCGCCGCCCACCCCCTCGTCGAGGACCTCGTCGAGCGCTGCGCCCGGCTCACCGAACCGTCCGCGATCCCCGCCGGATCGGCCCCGCTGCTCGAACAGTTCTCCCTCCTGCACGACCGGACGAAACAGAGGTTGTTCCATGCCTGAGCACCACCACCACGCGAACCGCTCCTTCCGCCTCGGCGTCGCCGGGCCGGTGGGGACCGGCAAGAGTTCCCTCATCGCCCTGCTCTGCCGGGAACTGCGCGACACCTACCGCCTGGGCGTCATCACCAACGACATCTACACCGACGAGGACGCCCGGTTCCTGCGTTCCGCCGGCGTGCTGGAACCCGAACGCATCCGCGCGGTCGAGACCGGGGCCTGCCCGCACACCGCCATCCGCGACGACGTCACGGCCAACCTGCTGGCCGTGGAGGACCTCGAGCACGACTTCGACCCCCTCGACGTCGTCCTCGTCGAATCCGGTGGCGACAATCTCACCGCCACCTTCTCCCCCGCCCTCGTCGACGCGCAGATCTTCGTCCTCGACGTCGCCGGCGGCGGTGACGTCGCCCGCAAGGGTGGCCCGGGGATCGCCCGCGCGGACCTGCTGGTGGTGAACAAGACCGACCTCGCACCGCACGTCGGGGTCGACGTCGCCCGGATGCAGGCGGACGCGACCCACGCCCGCGACGGCCGCCCCGTCATCGCCCTGTCCCGCACCGACGCGGCGTCCGTCACCGAACTCACGGACTGGCTGCACGGCGTCGTCGCGCGCTTCCGCTCCGGAACGCACTCCCCCGTCGACCCGGGCCCGATGGCCCCGCACTTCCACCGGGGGGACGACGGCGCGATCACCGCCCACACCCACGCGTGACCAGGATCCACCTGCACCGCAACGGTTCCCTCGACCTCGTCACCGGGGCGTTCGCACCGAAGCTCCTCACCCGTTGCGTCGCGTCCGCGCGCGTGGCCCTCGTCGGGGCCCGAGCGCTGCTCCTCGCCGGCGACGACGTGCGCATCGACGTGAGCGTCTCCGAGGGCTGCACGCTGGAACTCGTCGAGGTGGCGGGCACCGTCGCCTACGACGGCCGGGGTGGACCCGCCTCGACGTGGACCACCACCGTGGACGTCGCACCCGGCGCGAGGTTGTCCTGGGCCGGAGAACCGTTCGTCGTCGCCGACGGGGCCGAGGTCACCCGCTCCCTCGACGTGTCGCTGGGTCCCGGGGCCGTCGCCGAACTGCGGGAGACGTTCGTGCTGGGCCGCACCGGCGAACGCGGCGGTTCACTGCGCTCCACCACCCACGTCGACCTGGCCGGGAAACCCCTGCTCGTGGAGGACCTCGACCTGACCGTCGACGCCGTCCGGCGCTCGCCCGCCGTCCTCGGCACCGCTCGGTGCCTCGACACCCTCAGCCGGTTCGGCGAGCGGTTCGAGCACCCCGACGCCCTGCAACTGCAGGGACCCGGAACCCTGCTGCGCTGGCTCGGCACGGACCAGCACCGCTCCCCGGTGCCTCCCCGTGTGGGCGGTCTCCCCGGGCGGATCTGAGGTTCAGGGGACGTCCCGTCCCGCCAGGACGATTTCCAGAGCCTCGACGGGTTCGGCGGGCACGTGCAACGACAGGCCGAACTCCTCCCCACCCTCGCGCCGTGACCAGCCGATCCGGGTGTGACCCGCGTCCCGGTGCTGGACACCGACCCGGGTCCCCCGCACCGTGACGCCGGTGCATCCGCCGGCTGCCTGCGTGAACGAGGTCGTCCGCTTCCGGTGGTCCGGCCGCGGCCGGGGGACGGGTGACCAGTGCACCAGGCCCGTCACCCAGCTCTCGACCTGCGCGTCGTCGAGCGACACCTCCGCCAGATCGGTTCCCGGTGGGACCCAGAGCAACGAGACGTCCACCTGCACCGGTTCGCCGTTGGGCAGCAGACTGCCTCGAATCGGCAACGCACCACCGGGGCCGTCCCACGGAAGCCGGTGGGTGACGCACACCAGTTCGTGCCCTTGCTCTTCCAGTGAGGTCAGCGTCGGCAGCGGGAACCCGAGCCACGACTCCACCTCGCCCCGGGGATGGCGGACCATGGTCGCCTCCACGCTGTCCTGGCCCCCGCCCCCTCCGCCACGGGAGCGGTAGCCGCGGTGGTGGCTCTCGGGCGGCAGCGCACAGAGCACCCGGCGCAGGTGGTCGCTGAGCGGGAGGTCCGCGACCGGGTAGGGGTTCGCGAGGGCGGCGCGCAGGAGGTCTGCTTCCGCGTCGGCCGCCGGGTACAGGGACAGCCGTCCCTGGCGCCACGGACCGGACGGCTCGTCCGAACCGACCCAGCGCTGCACCTCGGCCTCAGCGTCGCTCCAGTCGTAGAGCGGGCCCACCCAGCGCATCGACCCCCGTGAGGACGGGCGGCCGTCCTCACGCACCGCTCGGAACTGGTGGACGTGCGCCTGCGTGGCCGCGCTGATCGCGGCGAGCAGCACGGCCGTCATCGGCCGGTCCAGCCCGGACAGGTCGCTGCGCAGGTCGACCGCGACGGCCCCCGCGAGGCCGGCGGCCAGCCGGAGCACGGGGACGTCGCGACGGGGCTGGTCGGGATCCGGCTCGACGGCGTAGGGGTCGTCGTCGAGGTGCAGGTCGAGGCTGCGCGAGGCGAGGGCACCACCGTGCTCCGCGGCGGCCAGCGCCTCCGTCCACGCGATCGTGGCGCGCGGGCGGGCGTCGGGGTCGTCGGGGTGCGGTGGGCCGATCTCGATGAACCCGGCCGTGTCCAGGGCGGACAACCAGTTCCCGGTGCGGTGCAACAAGGTGACGGCCGCGGGCGGACCACTCAGCTCACCGAACGCGTGCTCGAGGGTTCGGGCGAGTTCGTCGGGGCCGAATTCGTGTCCGCCGACCGGCAAGGTACCTCCACTCCGCGACGCCGCAGCCCGTCGTCGGGCTCTGCCCCAGGCTACGACGGCCACCCGGGTCCGGGCCTCGTTCTCCGTCCGGGCGCCGCGCCGAACCCGAACCGGCTCGCGACACGGGTCACGAGGTCGTCGAGAGACGCCGATCCGTCGACGACCCACCCGGCCTCCCCGGTCTCGCCCGCCAAGCGGTCGGTGAACCGGGCGTCCCGCTCGAGGAGGTTGGCCAGGGCCCGCCCCGGGTCACCGGTCCGGTCGGCGATGTCCAGCGTGGAACCCCGGTCCGCGAAGGCCCGCACCCGGAACTCGCGGGTCGGCAGCAGCCACACCGCCTGCTCCGGGCGGGACAGCAGCGGGGCCACGAGCCGGGGCAGCAGCCGGAACCCTTCGACGACCACGGGCCGGTGCGGCGGGAGGCCCAGGAGGTCCTCGACGACGAGTTCGAAACCCTCCCCGGCGAACCAGTGGAAGGTCTCCAGCATCTCGGCCGGAGTCCGCGCCACCCACCGCTCGTCCATCGACATCGCCGCGAAGGCGTGCAGCCGCGGAGCGGACGCCGGGGACAGCCGGCGGGTGTGCCGGGTCATCGCGTCGTCGGTGGAGAACACCTCGACGGCGAAGCGCGCCGCCAGTGCGCGGGCCACGGTGGACTTCGCACCGCCGGACCCGCCGCCGATCCACCGGACGTGCCGCAGCCGTTCGCGCAGGTCGTCGGCCACCCGCGCGACGCTACCGCCGACGTTCCCAGCCTGCCCCGGCCCCGGGGTGAACCGAACGGGGCGTGACACCGTGTCCCCTCCGAGCGGACCGATCGGGCCCGCCGGACCGACGGAGGATCCTCGTGGACGACGCCCGACTGCCCCAGCCCGTGACTCCCGGGCTCCTGTCCCGGCGCAAGGCGCTCGCCGTGGGCGGTGGCGCCCTCGGTGTCGGGTCCCTGCTGGCGGCCTGCGGCAGCGACGACGACGCCGGAACCACCCCCGCGACCACCGACAGCAGCAGCTCGTCCACCAGCTCCTCCGGCAGCGCCACCTCCAGCGGGGACGGGGCGCTGACCACGGTGTCCGCGGTGCCCGTGGGCTCGGCCCTCCTGGTCACGGCGGCCGGCGGCGCACCGGTCGTCGTCGCCCAGCCGACCGCAGGCGAGATCGTCGCCTTCAGCGGACTCTGCACCCACCAGGGCTGCGCGGTGGCCGTGATGAAGAAGGAGCTCGACTGCCCCTGCCACGGGTCGAAGTTCGACGCCCTCACCGGCGCCGTCCTGAACGGGCCCGCGACGGATCCCCTGACCCCGTTCAAGGTCACCGTCGACGGCGATTCGGTCGTCGCGGCGACCTGACCTCGCTGGTCGGGGTACCAGGGTGCGGTTCCGGTGTCGCGGCGGGAGGTCGACGGGGAGGATCGTCCTGCCGCTGGCGGGCATCGGTCTGCTGTTCAACGTCCTGGTCACGACCGACGTGCTCCCCCGACTTCCACGCTGGTTTCGAGTGCGGTGTCAACGGCGCGACGTACGCCGGCGGCACGTGCTCCTGAGTCGGGCCAGGGCTGTCGGTCCGGCCGAACAACAGCCCCCGCTGCATAGGTTGTTGTTCGGCGGCGCAGCCGCCATGACCATTTCGATGGCGCATTGACTCCAATAACTGAACTTTCAACGCTATTGTGGAGACATGACCGACGAGATGCCGGAACTCGCTGCCGCGGGCCTGCCGCCGTTGCCCGTCCCCGGCGCGTTCGACGCCGAGACCCTGGGCCTCTGGTTCACCCTGCTGGACCCGGTCCGTCGGGCGGTGCGCGCGCCCGGGACCTGGAACGCCTACGCCGTGGACCTCGCGCACTTCGCCGAGTGGTGCACCCGCACCGAGCGGCAGCCGTTGCCGGCCGAGCCGGAGACGGTCGCCACCTACCTCGCCGACCACGTCGAGACGCTGTCCATCTCGACGCTGCGCCGTCGCCTCGCCGCGATCGCCGTCGCGCACGGGATCATCGGGGTCCCCTCCCCCACCGACGGCGAGCACGTCTCGCTGGTCTGGCGCGGGTTGCGCCGGGTGCACGAACCGCAGCGCAAGCCCCGGAAGGTCGACGCCGTCGAGATCCGCGAGCTCGCGGTCCTCGTCGCCCCGCTGCAGGACACGGTGATGGACCACCGCGACCGGGCACTGCTGGTCATGGGGTTCGCCGGGGCGCTACGGCGTTCCGAACTCAGCGCGCTCGACGTGTCCGACGTCGTCGTCGAACCCGGACGCCTCCTCGTCACGATCCGCGAGGCGGGGTCCCGGGCCGAACGGACCGTGGAGCTCCCCCGCGGTCACCGACTCGAGACCTGCCCTGTCCGCTCCTGGAAGGCCTGGGTCACCGTCGCGCGGCTCACCGAGGGGGCCGCGTTCCGCCGGATGACCAAGGGCGGTCGCTCCCTGCGGCCCGAACGCCTCGGCGACCGCGGGGTCGCGGAAGTGGTGAAGCGCCGGACCCTCGACGTCGGGCTGGACCCGACGCTCTTCTCGGGTCACAGCCTGCGGGCCGGGTTCGTCACGGCGGCGTCGCGCGCCGGTGTCCCGTCGGTGTCGATCGCCCGCCAGACCGGTCACCGGTCGGCGGCGGCCCTCGCCGCGTGCGTCCGGGAGGACCGCCCGTTCCCGCGCAACCCCGCGGCGCACGTGGGGTTGTGACGACGGGGACCACCGCCGAACGGGTCAGAGCGCGTTCGCCGTGCCCACCACCGGTCCTCCCGCCGCCCGCCACGCGACGACCCCACCCTCGAGGTGCACGACGTCGGTGCGGCCCGTCGCCAGGACCGCGCTCAGCGCCTGGGCGGAACGGGTCCCGCGTTCGCAGTGCAGGACGAGCGGGCCCGGGGGCAGGATCCCCGGGTCGGCGAGGACGTGCGCGAGAGGCACGTTGAGCGATCCCGGGATCGCGGACTCGGCGTGCTCGACCGGTTCCCGCACGTCGACGACCAGCGGTGCCGCACCCCCAGCGGTCGCGATCAACGCCCGCGCCTGCACCGCGGGCAGCGTGTCCAGGCCGGTGACGGGTTCGCGTCGGGGGTCGGGACGCAGCGGCAGTTCGCGCCAGGTCATCGCGAGCGCGTCGTGGACGAGGACACGCCCCAGCAGCGGACGGCCGGCACCGGTGACGACCTTCACGGCCTCGGTCACCATGGTCGAGGCGACGGCGCCGCACACCCCGCCCAGCACACCCGCCTCGCCGCAGCCGGGGACGGTTCCCGGTGGCGGGGCCGTGGGGAAGAGGTCCCGGTAGGTCGGTCCGTGCCCGGCGTGGAAGACGCTGACGTGACCGTCGAAGCGCAGGACCGCACCCCACACCCAGGGCACACCCACCAGGCTGCACGCGTCGTTGACCAGGTACCGCGTCGCGAAGGTGTCGGAGCCGTCCAGGACGAGGTCGTAGCCGCGCACCAGGTCGAGGGCGTTGGCCGCGGTGAGACGTTCACGGTGGGTCCGGACCACGACCCCGGGGTTCAGCCGTCGCACGGCCTCCGCCGCGCTGTCGACCTTCGCCCGCCCGACGTCCGGCGTGCCGTGGGCGATCTGGCGTTGCAGGTTCGACGCGTCGACGACGTCGTCGTCGACGACGCCGATCGTCCCGAAGCCGGCCGCCGCCAGGTACAGCAGCGCCGGGGACCCCAGACCACCGGCGCCGACGACGAGCACCCGGGTGGCCAGCAGCCGCCGCTGTCCGACCTCACCGATCTCGGGGAGCAGCAGGTGCCGCGAGTAGCGGGCGCGTTGCTCGTCGGTCAGCTGCGGGCCGGGTTCCACGAGAGGCGCGTTCGGGGTCACGGGGAAACCCTCCCTCCCGCCGCGGCGATCCGCTCGGGCGGGCTGTCCTGGCGTTCCAGGGCGGCGCGCAGGGTGTCACCCCCGGTGTCCACCCCCTGACCCACCGCGGGTGGCGCCGATCCCGTGAGCCGTTGCAGGGCACGAGAAGTGGCCTCGAGCACCCCGAGGACGGCGGGTGAGCGCAGGAGCTCGAGGGAACCGGCCGGCCCGTCGAGCGCCACGCACCCCGTGACGCGGGAGGTCTCCCCCGTGTCGTCGACGAGCGGGACGGCGACCACGACGGCGTACTTGCCGACGACCCGGCGGAACTCCTCCACCGACAGTCCCTGCCGTTCCCCGGCGGCGTCGAGGACGCTGACGTCGCGCGCGATCACGGCGCCCGTCGCGACGCACTCCCCGATGACGCCCTTGCCGGGCGCCCACCGCACCCCGGACGCCACCGGTCGGCGCCGGGACCGGACCCGGTGCACCCGCACCAGCCGGGGTGGGCGCAGGAACGGCCGGCGCACGCGGTAGGCGGCGAGGGCGAGGTCGCGCGGGTCGAGGCGGCCGCCGGTCGCGTCGACGACGGCCCACAGGGCCCCGGAGAGCAGGTCGTCGTGCAGTTCCCGGTCGGCGTCGGCACGCCGGTCCAGCGCCCGCGCGAGGACGTGCTCGGCCGTGGAACCGATCGCCAGCACCGCGGTCAGGACGACGAGGGTGACGACCACACCGGCCGAGGGGTTCCAGATGTCGCCACGGTCCAGCGCCAGCGCCGCGCCGACGGCGGCGGCGAGGACGGCGAGAGCGAGGTCGACCCAGGTGCGCACGCCGTCACCGTAGGGGTCCGCTCCGACAGGACCTCCGGACGGCTCACGTCCAGTCGACCCCGCACCCGCTGAACGTGCTCCGCCGGCGCAGGGCCTCGTGGACGGCCTCCTCGACACCGGGCAGTTCGCGCCGCTCGTCACCGTCGGGCAGTTCCACGACGCGGAACGCGTCGGGTCGCACGACCCGGGGTCGCGGACCGTTGACGATCGCGTCGAGGACCCTCGTGAACGCACCGGCCGACGCCAGGGGGGACCGCAGCGGCCGGCCGTCCTCGCGGTGGCGGAGGAGGTCGTCGAGGAGGTCGACCCGGGTGTGCTGCGTCGTCGCCGGTGGACGCCCCGGGAGTTCCTCCACGACCACGTCGAGGGTGTAGTAGAGCGTCAGCCGGCCGCGGGTCCCCTCCACGACGACGAACGGTTCGCCGGGTTCGGCGGCCGCCAGCGTCGCGGCCAGGACGAGGTCCGGGGAGTCGCGCAGCGAGACGACGACGGACGTCGTGTCGTCGGTCTCGATGTCGTTGACCCGGAACGGGTCCACCTCGACGGCGAGCACGTCCTCGAGCGACTGGCGCCCGGCGACGGCCAGCGCGGTCGCCACCGCGTGGGCCAGCGGGTTGGTCAGGACGCCGTCGGCGACGACCTGATCCCCGAGCCGGCGGCGGCCCGCCCAGGGGGCGCGGGTGAAGTAGGAGCGGGCACGCACCCAGCACCCTGCCGCGGAGAAACCCGTCACTTCCCCGATCCGGCCCTCGGCCACGCGGGTACGGACGTGGTCCAGCGCGGCGGACCCGAGGCTCTGGAAACCCACCTGGACGCTGCGGCCCTCCGCCTGCGCGAGGTCGAGGAGATGGGCGAACTCCGTCAGACCCGTCACCGCGGGTTTCTCGAGGACCACGTCGGCCCCGCTGCGCAGCGCCCGTTCCGCGAGGTCCGCGTGGGTGTGCAAGGGGGTGGCGATGGCGACGACGTCGGGTCGCTGCTCGGCGAGGAGGTCGGCGAGGTCGCCGTAGCGGGGGACGTCGGCGGGCAGACCCTCGGGGAGCGCCCCCACCTCGAGTCGCGGGTCCGCGACGCCGGCCCAGCGGAACGTGCTGGCGGCGATCCGGGGACCGAGGCGCGCGAGGTAGGAGTGTCCGTAGCCGTGGACCCCGGCCAGGGCGATCGTGGGGACGGGGTTCACCGTGCTACCTCCGGGGACGAGGGACCCGGGCCGGGTCCGGGGGTTTCGAGCCAGTCGAACGCCGTCTGCTGCGCGGCCGCGTCGAAGGAGTGCCCCACGTCGGCGAACGACGCGCTGTAGGCCTGCGCCGCACCGGCTCCGGTGTAGCGACGACGGATGACCTCGTCCGCGCGGGTCATGCCCTCGCGCGGGAACAACCGGTCGCGGGTGGCGTAGTGGACGTGCAGCGGACGGGGCGCGGCGGCCGCGACGACGTCGGGCCAGTCGGCCACCCGCGCCAGGCCGGGGGTCATGAACGCCCAGGTGTGGGAGTGCACGTGCCGGGCCAGCAGGTCCCGCAACGTCGAGACCATGGCCGCCACCACCACCCGGCCGATGCCGCCCTCCGGGGTGGGTCGCAGCGCGGACGCGATGGCGGCCCGGGCGCCGCCTCCCGACAGACCCACCAGGGCGACGCCGTCGAGGGCCTCGCCGGTGGCCCGGAGGACGTCCAGGGCGAGCAGGTCCTCGCGCGCGATCAACCCCGCCCACGACGTACCCAGCAGACCCAGCGCCTTGGCGATCGCGTCCTCGGCCGGGCCGGCGTGGACGTCGTAGGTGGCGGCCTCGTCGAGCGGTGCTCCGGCGGCGAGTTCCCGCGCGGCGAGTTCGAGTTCGGCGACGGCTTCGCTGCGGGCGGGCATCCCCGCCACGGGCAACCGCCGGCTCCCCCAGCCGTAGGCGTCGTGGACCAGCACGAGGTGGCCGCGACGGGCCAGTTCCTCGGCGGGGGCCCGGCCGCCGTACAGCGCGTCCCGGACCCCGCCGAGGGAGGGGTGGACGGGTCGGCCGTCCGCCCCGTCGGCGAGCTTGTCCAGCCCGAACCGCTTCATCCCGCCGTGGCAGTGCAGGAAGACCGCGGCCGGCAACCGTTGCGGACCGTCGAGGGGTCGCAGCAACCGGCCGCGCACGCGAGGCCCGAACCCGGCGTCCCAGGACAGTTCCCGCCCGGACAGGTCGCCGCGGACCCACTCGGCCTCGACGCGGACGTCGGCCTCGGCGACGCCGGGGACCCGCGGGACCCCGAGCACCGCGTGCAGCCGTCGGCTGACCTCCGCCGGCGTCGGTGCGTCGTCACCGAACAGCGGCCAGGAGTCCTCGAGGACCTCCACCAACCCGTCGAAGACTCCGAGACGATCAGTGGTGGTCATGTCGATCCGGCTCCGTCGCAGGTCGGGAAAGCGCTTGCTCGCACCGTAGTGGGCGGCCTTCCGGGCCAGCAAGCCACCCTCAGGAGATGAGTTCCGAGAGCACCAGGTAGACCAGGAACCCGACGAAGAACCCGACGCTCCCGACGCTCGTCTCGCCGCTCTCGTGCGCCTCCACGAGGAGTTCCTCCGTGGCCAGGTACATGAAGGCGACCGCGCCGAAGGCGAGGACACCGGCGAGCAGGGCGGGCGACGCACCGCCCAGGAGCACCGCCCCGCCGAGGGCACCGCCGATGGTGAGCACGGCGAGGACCGCCGGGAGCAGCGCCACCACGAGGGTGGGGAGGGTTCCCGCGATCGAGGCGGAGAGGGACAGGCCCACGAAGAGGTACTCCACGGCGAGGGCCACGGTGAGCAGGACACCGACCTGGGCCTCGGTGGAGAACCCGGCCCCGAGGATGACGCCGTCGACGAGGAAGTCGATGCCGGTCGCGACGATGAGCCCGACCGGGACCCCCAGCGCCCCGCGGGCCGCGCGTCCGCGTTCGATGCGGGCCCCGACGTGGCGGAAGGTGAACATGACGGCGATGCCGGCGGCGAACCCCGCCACCGCGACCCACGGGGACCGTTCGAGCACGGTAGGGATGAGCTCGATGGCGGTGGCCGCGAAGACGACACCCGCGGCGAAGTGCTGCAGGCCGCTGGTGAGGCGGGGACCGGGGGCACGCACCGCGGCGATGCCGCCGGAGAGCAGGGCCGCTGCGAGCGGGACCAGCGTGTAGAGGGCGATGGTCGAGAGCACCTCGTGATCGTCCCCCGCGACGGGACCGGGCGCCGTCCGTGCGGTTCACCAGGCGAGCGCGCCCTCCCGGTTGACGAAGGTGCCGGTGGGACCGTCGTCGGGGAGGGTCGCGAGGCGGACGATCGCGTCGCTGCCCTCGGTGACGGTCTGGGTCCCCTGGCCGTCGTTGAGGTCGGTGTCGGTGTAGCCGGGGTCGGCGGCGTTGACGAGGATCCCGGGCAGCGCACGGGAGTACTTCAGGGTCAGCATGGTCAGGGCCGTCTTGGAGACGGCGTAGATCGGGGGGACGACCTCCCAGTCGAACATGTCGTGCTCCAGCGTCGCGGCGAAGGAACCGACCGTGGAGGACACGTTGACGATCCGCGGGTGCTCGGAGTTCTGCAGGAGGGGCACGAAGGCGTTGGTGACGCGCAGGACCCCGAGCAGGTTGGTGTCCAGGACCGCCGCGGCCTGTTCCACCGTCGTCCGTTCCAGGGGGGCGACGCCGGAGTTGACGGCGGCGTTGTTGACGAGGACGTCCAGGCGACCGTGCTCGCTCCGGACCCGGGCGGCCGCGGCGTCGACGCTGCCCTGGTCGGTGACGTCGAGGTGCAGGAAGTCGACCCCGAGGTCGGCGGCGGCGGAGCGACCGCGGTCGAGGTCGCGAGCGCCGATCAGGACGGTGTGTCCGGTGGCGGCGAGTCGTCGGGCGGTTTCGCGGCCGATGCCCTTGTTGGCGCCGGTGACGAGGGTGATGGTGTCCATGGCGCCACCTTGCGGGTCGGTCCTGCGGGGCGGAAGGCGCTGCGCCTCGGTAGGACTGCCAGCACCACCCGGCCCACGGGCATGATGCCCGGGTGAGCGGGAGTGCGGGGTTGGGGACGTTGTTGCGGGGGTTGCGCAACCGCTGCGACGTGGGGCCGACCGGGATGGTGGTCACCGCGCGGCGGACGCCCGGGTTGCGCCGTGAGGAGCTCGCGCTGCTGGCGGGGGTGTCGGTGGACTACCTGGTGCAGTTGGAGCAGGGGCGGGCGACACGGCCGTCCGCTCCGGTGGTGGCGGCGTTGTCGCGGGCGTTGCGCCTGGAGGCGGAGGACTCGGACCTGCTGCACCGGGCGGCGGGGTTGGCTCCGGTGCGGGGGGCGTTGTCCCGTGATGTCCCCGAGGGGGCGGAACGGATGGTGTCGCGGTTGCGGGAGTGGCCGGCGGCCGTCTACTCGGCGGACTGGTGGTTGTTGCGGTGGAACCCCGCGTGGACGGCGCTGCTGGGTGGGGTGGGGGAAGGCCGGTCGCGCAACGTGGTGTGGTTCGAGATGACGCAGCCGAATCCGAACGTGCGGGTGGATCCGGTGGAGGACGAGGTGTTCCGGGACGCGATCGTCGGTGACCTGCGGGTGGCGCTGCTGGAGCATCCCGACGATCCGGAGCTGGTGGACCTGGTCGGTGCGTTGCGGGAGGCGAGTCCGGAGTTCGTGGAGCGGTGGGGTGCGGCGCGGCCGGCGCGCTACCGCGGGATGCGCAAGCGGGTGGAGCACCCGGAGGTGGGGACGGTCGTGCTCGACGGTGACGTGGTGCAGTTCCCGGGGTCGGACGTGCGGTTGGTGGTGTACTCCCCCGTCGCGGGTGGCCGGGACGCGGAACGCCTGTCCCGGTTGGCGGGGACCGTCGACGCGCCGGGCCGGTAGCGGGGGCTGGCCGCCGGGTGTACTGGCGGTACACCTCACGGCAGGGACTCCTCCCGCGTGGCGCTGGTCGTTACCGTCGACGGACCTCCACCGGCACCCCGCGACGATCGGAACCGCAGCCCCGTGACCCGTTCCCCGTCGGAGACCCGACCGGTCCCCGCCGCGCTCATGGCCACCGTCGTCCTCCTGACGGCGATCGCTCCGCTGGCCACCGACATGTACGTGCCGGCCTTCCCCGACGTCGCCCGCGATCTCGGCACCTCGGCCACCGCGGTGCAGTTGACGTTGACGACGTTCTTCACCGGGATGGCGGTGGGGCAGCTGGTCGGTGGTCCGGTCTCGGACCAGCGGGGTCGTCGCAGGCCGCTGCTGGTGGCGGTGGTCGTGGTCCTGCTGGCCTCGGTCGCCTGTGCCCTCGCGCCGACGATCACCGTGATGGCCGTGACGCGGTTCGTGCAGGGTCTGGCCGGTGGGTGGGCGATGGTCATCGGGCGGGCCGTCGTGGTCGACCTGGCCACGGGTCACCAGCTGGTGCGTTCGCTCAACCTCGTCCAGGGCGTGGGCGGGGTGGCGCCGATCCTCGCGCCGCTGCTGGGTGGGGTCGTCCTGCAGCTCTGGACGTGGCGGGCTCCGTTCTGGGTCATCGCGGTGATCACCGCGGTGACCCTCGTGGTGGTGTGGTTCGTCGTGCCGGAGTCCCTGTCCGTGGCGGACCGGCACCCCGGCGGGTTGGGGGCCTTCGCCCGGGCGGCGCGCGAGGTCCTGGGGAACCGGGAGTACGTGGGCTACCTGGTGGTGTGTTCGGCGGCCATGGTGGCGTTGTTCGCCTACGTGGCGACGTCGGCGTTCGTGCTGCGGTCGATGAACGGGATGAGCCCCATCGCCTACTCGGTCTCCTTCGCCGCCAACGCGGTGGGCATGACGGTGGCGTCGCTGGTCTCGGCCCGCCTCGCCGGCCGGGTCGCGACCCGCTCGGTGATCCTCACCGGTCAGGTCCTGGCCCTGGCCGCCGGCGTCGGCATGCTGGTGGGGGCGTTCTGGCTGGGGACTCCGCTGCCGCTGGCCCTGGGGTGCTTCTTCGCCCTCATGGTGGCGATCGGTCTGGTGCTCGGGAACGCCGGTGCCCTGGCCAACGCTGCGGTGCCGGACCACCCGGGGACGGGTTCGGCGGTGCTGGGGATGCTGCAGTGGGGCACCGCCGGGGTCGCGGCTCCGTTGGCCGGGCTCGGTGGGGAGGACAGTTCCGTCCCGGTGGCGCTGCTGATGACGGTGGGCGCCCTCGTCTCGCTGGCGGCCCTGGTGAGCGTCACCGGAACCCGGCGTCGCGCCGGCACCCCGGTCGTGCGTTCCCCTGGGGCCGGTGGTGGTGCTCGGCTCTGAGCCGTGGCCGTCGGGTCCTGCGTCGGGCGCGACGCGTCACTTCCCGCTCAGAGGACTCCGGTCCCCAGCAGCACGAGCAGCACGACGCCGAGGAGGACCCGGTAGCCGATGAAGACGGTGATGGGGTGGCGGGCGACCAGTCGGAGCAACCCGGCGATGGAGGCGTAGGCCACGACGAGGCTCACCAGGGTCGCGACGAGCGTGGGGGTCCAGCCGACGCTGGCGCTGATGTCCGAGGCGCTGCCGGCGGCCTCGTAGGCCCCGGCGGCGGTCAGCGCCGGGATGGAGAGGAAGAACGACAACCGGGTCGCCGTGACGCGGTCCAGGCCGCGGAACAGGGCGGCGCTGATGGTGGCCCCCGACCGCGACACCCCGGGGACCAGGGCGACGCACTGGACGAGCCCGATGACCAGGACGTCGGAGAGCCGGACGTCGCGCTCCGACCGTTCCTGACTGCCGCGCCGTTCCGCGAGGTACATGACCGCGCTCCACGCGATGAGGGCGACGGCGACGACGCCAAGACTGCGCAGGCGTCCCGAGACGAGGTCACGGGCGGCGAAACCCACGATGCCGATGGGGACGGAACCCGCGATGACGAACCAGGCGAGGCGGTAGTCCGGGTCGCGGCGGGCGGCGGGGTGCAGGAGTCCGGACCCCCAGGCCCGCACCAGCCTGACGATGTCGGTGCGGAAGTAGATCAGGACGGCGGCGATGGCTCCGACCTGGATGATCGCGGTGAACGCGGTCACCCCGGGGTCGTCGACCCGCAGGCCGAGGAGTCGTTCGGCGATGGTCAGGTGTCCGGTGCTGGAGACGGGGAGGAACTCCGTGATCCCCTCGACGACTCCGAGCACGAGGGCCTGGGCGATGTCCATGCGGTGCAGTCCTCAGATCGTTCTCGACGGGTGGCGGTTCGGTGGTTCGCGTCAGTCTCCGCTGCTGGCCTGGGCGGGGCCGCTGGTCATCTGGTCCGCCCACACGGCCTCGGCGCCGGAGTCGCCCACCCGGTAGACCTGGACGCCGGCGGCGACGGCGGCGACCACGGACAGCACGGCGACGACGCCGAGGCCCCGCACGGCCCGCGGGCCTCGACCGCGAGCGCCGGGGTCCTGCTCGCCGTTGGTGAGGTCCGGGGTGTCGGCGCGGTGGCGGCGCTGGACCCACCACAGGACGATCGCGAGCAGCGTCATGGGGAGGGCGAACCAGACGAGCTGGTCTCCGAGTTCGGCGTGGGCGCCGGGGTCGCCGACGCGGTGTTCGAGGGCTTCTCCGCTGCTCGTCGCGATCGGGCAGAGGGCGGTGGCGATCACCGCGACGAGGGCGTTGAGCCCGCCGTAGCGGGCGCGCCAGCGGGGCAGGACGGCGACGAGGATCGTGCCCAGCACCGCGAGCGGGAGGAGCACGACGACGGCGTGGACGACGAGGGGGTGGACGGGGAGTCCGTTGACGGTGTCCAGCACGGGGTTCCTCCAGGGCTGCGGCTTCGGGGAGCGGTGTGCCGCACACTGGCGGTGGGGCCGGTGGGGAGCTGCACGCGACGACGTCGACTACTATTGCTTCAGTAGTAGACACGGAGACCAGGGAGGCGTCAACCGGTGGTGAGGCGATCGCGCGGCGCGCTCGAGGACGCCGTCCTGACCGTGGTGCAGACCGCGGACCGCCCGTTGTCCGTGGCCGACGTGGTGGACCGTCTCGACGACGACCCCGCCTACACGACGGTCATGACCACGCTGACCCGGTTGTGGTCCAAGGGGGCGTTGCTGCGCGAACCGGCGGGGCGCGGCTACACCTACGCACCGGCGGCGGCGCCGGACGAGCTCGTCTCCGCCCGGGCCGCGCGCAGCATGCGACGCCTCCTGGACGGGGAGGGCCGCCGCACCGACATCCTCGCGAGGTTCGTCTCCGAACTGGATCCCGACGACGAGCAGTTCCTGCTGGAGGTCCTCACGCGCACCGCCGCCGAGAACCCCCGGACGGACGCGTGACCCGCGTGCTCGCCACGGCGCCCGACGCGTTGGACGTGCTCGTCCCGCTCTGCGTCGCGTGGTCGCTGGTGCTGCGGGTCGTGGCCCGCCGGCGGGCCGAGGAGACCTCCTGGCGACGGGCGGTGGTCCTGTTCGCGCTCGCGGCCGCCGCGACGACGACCTGCGTGCTCACGGCGGCCGCGGTCGTGATCGGTGTCCTCCTGGCCCGCACGTCGTGGCTGGCGCACTGGGGTCGGTGGCACCCGACGGCGTTGCCGGAACCCGGGGTGTCCTCGTGGTGGGCCGTTCCCGTCGCCCTCGTGCTGCTCGTCCTGCTCGGGGCCACCGCGCGTCACGTCGTCCTGGTGGTCGCCAGCCTGTGGAGGGCCGAACTCGCCTGCCGTGACGTGGACACCCGCAGCACCCCCGACGGGGGGACCTGGACCGTCCTGGAGAGCGCCTCCCCCGACGCGTTCGCCCTCCCGGGGTGGCGACGTCCGGTGGAGGGGGGACGTCAGCGCGGACGGGTCGTGGTCTCCTCCGCGATGCTCGCCGCCCTCGACCCCGACCAGCAACGCGTCCTCGTGGAGCACGAGCGCTCCCACCTGCGCCACCGGCACCCGGTGTGGATCCAGCTCGCCGAGTCGTGCGCGGTGCTGAACCCGTTGCTGCGCGGGGTGCCCGAGGTCGTGCGCGCTGCCGCGGAACGGCAGGCGGACCTCGACGCCGCCGCCTGCGTCGCGGACCAGGAACTCACCGCGCGGACCATCGCCACCGCCGCCCTGGCACGGGCCCGGGTGGTGCCGCGCGAGCGCCGTCCCCCCGCTCCCGCCGCTCCTGCGGCCACCGGCGGCGACGTCGTCCACCGGGTGGAGTACCTGCTGCGCCCGGAGCGCCGCCGGTCCACGCGGTCCGCCACGCTGCTGCTGGTGGCCATCGTGCTGCTCGCCTCGTCGACCTCGCTGGTCACCGGATACTGCGCGATCGCCCGCCTGGACGACACCCGCGCCCCGGCCGGCGCGACCGCGGTCTCGGGCGCGACGACCCGCCCCTCAGACGCTGCGACCCACCAGTGAGCCGATCCCGTAGGTGACGGCCATCGCGAGCGCGCCGCCCAGGACCGTCCGCAGACCCGCCCGGCGCCGCCCGGCCCCGCCGAGCTGGGCGCTGACCCCGCCCGTGACGGCCAACGCGACCAGGACGGCGACGAAGCACGCCGCCACCCGCACCGCGACCGGGGTGAGCAGGATGGCCAGCAGGGGGACGAGGGCCCCGAGGGTGAACGCCGCCGCGGACGTCCCGGCGGCCGTCCAGGGACCCGCGACCTCGTCGGGGTCGATGCCGAGTTCGGCGTCGGCGTGGGCGCGCAGGGGGTCGTGGGCGGTCAGTTCGAGAGCCACCTGCTCGGCCAGGGCGCGGGAGAGGCCCTTGTCGACGTAGATCGCCGTGAGCTCGGCGAGTTCTTCCTCGGGCATCTCGGCCAGTTCACGGCGTTCCGCGGCGAGCAGGGCCTGCTGGGTGTCGCGCTGGGTGGAGACGGACACGTACTCCCCCGCCGCCATCGACAGCGCCCCGGCGACGAGGCCCGCGACGCCGGCGGTGAGCAACGCCGTCCGGTCCGTCGTGGCCCCCGCGACACCGACGACGAGACCCGCCACCGAGACGATGCCGTCGTTGGCGCCGAGGACACCGGCCCGCAGCCAGTTCAACCGCGACGCCAGGCTCCCCCGGTGCAGGGCCGGTTCCCCGGCGTGGGGCGTCTGGGTGGCAGCGCGGGCGAGGTCGTCGGTCACGGGCCCAGCCAAGCGTGGGGTACGCGGCACCGCCACCCACGCGCCGCGTCGGCGAGTGTCCCGGGGCCCTTGAGCGGCGGGTGGGCCGGACGGGTGACGCGGTGAGGTTCTTCCCCCGTTCGGCGCAACCGCCGGTGGCGTACGGGTGAGCGGTGTCGATCGGTCGGCATGCTCGCCCGTCGCTCCCTGTCCGTGCTCGCCCTCGCGGGCCTGACCCTGCTGGCCCCGGTCGTGTCGGCGTCGGCGGCAGGGTCAGCACCGACGCAGGTGCCCGAGCAGGTGCCTGCGGCGACGGCGACCCCGCTGCCCACCGGAGCGGGACCGAGCGACCCCACCCCGCAACCCTCCTCCCCCTCCGGGGTCACCACGCGCACCTCCCGGGTCGCCGCACCGCCGAGCGGGTGCCTCGTCACCGGCGACTTCCGCCAGGCCTACGCGGCCGCGGGTGGTCGTTCATCGGCGTTGGGCACGTGCACGGGCAACGAGGCTCCGGTGAACGGGGGCGGAGCGGCGCAGCCCTTCCAGAACGGCTCGCTCTACCGGAGCCCCGCCACCGGCGCCCACACCCTCTACGGCGCGATCCGCGGACGGTACGCGAGCGCCGGGTGGGAGAACTCCCCCCTGGGTTTCCCCACCACCGACGAGTTCGAGGTGCGCGGTGGCCGCGGTCAGCACTTCCAGGGCGGGTCGATCTACTGGAGCCCCGCCACCGGCGCGCACGACGTCGCCGGGGCGATCCGGGAGGAGTGGGCGGTGCTGGGGTGGGAGAACTCCCCCCTCGGCTTCCCCCTCACGAGCGAGGTCCCCCTGCCCCGCGACGGCGGACGGCTGCAGCGGTTCAGCGGTGGCGTCGTCTACTGGACGGCGCGCACCGGCGCGCGGACGGTGCGCGGCGCGATCCTGAGCGCGTGGGCCGACACCGGCTACGAGGGCGGCCGGTTGGGTTACCCCACCAGCGACGAGTACGACGTTGCCGGCGGGCGTCGCAGCGACTTCCAGTTCGGGTCCATCACCTGGGACGCGGCGACGGGGCGCGTGGGGGTGAGCACCGTCCCGCGCATCGCCGTCATCGGGGACTCGATCACCTACGGCGCCTGCGGCGGGACCGCGCAGACCGTTCCCGCCACCGTTCCGGCCGCCACCGCCGCCTGTTTCGGCTGGCCCGGTTCCACCAGCGACGAGATGCAGGCCTTCGTCGAGGATCAGGGCTTCCGCTCCTCCTGGCCGGGGATGCCCATCCCCACGACGACGGTGGACCTGCGTCGGGCCGTCGCCGACAGCGACGTCCTCGTGCTGGGTCTGGGCACCAACGACGCCCTGCGCGACCGGGCGGCCTTCCCGACCCGGACGTGGCCGCTCGGGGACACCGCTCCCGCACCCAGCGGGCACGTGCCCGTCGGCAACGGCTACTTCGACCAGAAGATCGACTGGTTCATGGGCCTGGCCGCGGGGAAACCGGTCTACTGGTACGACCTCGGGTTCCACGGCAGCGACCGGGCCACCGGCGACTACTTCCGCGCCCGCAACGAGCGCCTGGCCGCGGCGACGCGGCGGTGGCCGAACCTGCACGTCATGGCCTGGTCCGGTGTGGTCGCGGCGCACCCGGAGTTCCTCGTGGACGAGGTGCACCCCAACGAGGCCGGTCGCGCTGCGCGGTGGGCCCTGCTGACGTCGAGCGTGTGGGGTCACTCGTGACGGTGTCCGGGCGTTGACGAAGGTGGACCTGGCGGGTTGCCCGGAGCGTTGTCCGCCTCGGGAGTTCGCAACGTCGGGCGCTACCGCTCATCGACGCTCTGCCTGATCACCGACCGGGTGGTCATCGACGGGTGGCCCGCCGCAGTTCACCGCGGAGGTCGCCCGGGGAGACGACGACCAACCGGGTGCGACAGGAGGGCCGTCAGCGCTGCCCGGCCGTCGTGCTCACTCCTCGGGGGCGTCGTGTCCACGGCCGGCCATGACCCGCTCGAGGATCAGCGCGGCCACGCGCCGCTGCGCCACCCTCCAGAGGATCGGCCAGGTGTGGATGCCGAAGCGGGTCATCGGGGCGAACATCACGACCCGGCCGGGGAGGAGTTTCCGCGCGCCGAGGGCAGGGCGGCGCATCCGTCGTTCGTAGGCGGTGAAGGCGTCGTGGGCGGAGCGCTCGCCGTCGGCGAGTTCCTGGGCCAGTGCTTCTGCGCCGAGCAGGGCGAGCGCCGTTCCGAGGCCGGAGAGAGGGCTTGCGCACCAGGCGCTGTCGCCGAGGAGGACGACGCGGCCGTCGTGCCACTGCGGGACGGCGATCTGGTCGAAGGTGTCCAACGCGAAGTCTGCGGCACCGCCGGCACGGGAGACGATCTCGCCGGCGCGCCAGCCGACGTCGCGGAACGTCCTCCCCAGCAGGGCCAGTTGCGCGGCGCGGTCGTGACGCGGGGGCAGTGGGTCCGTGGTGCGGAAGGAGAGGCCGACCTCCTGCTCGCCGCGGTGACCGGGGCGGGCTTCGACCACGAGGCCGCCGGGTGCGTTGTGCACGAGGAACCAGCCGTCGATCGCGGGTGTGTCCGCGCGCTCCTTCAGGGTGTACCAGGCGTGGGCGATGCCCAGGGAGTTCCGGAACCGTTCCTCCGGGCCCCAGCGCAGGCTCCGGACGCGGGAGTGGACACCGTCAGCGCCGACGACGATGTCGAAGTCCCCGACGTCGCCGGAGCGGAACCGGACGCGCACGCCGTCTGCGTGGTCCTCCAGCGCGGCGACGGTCTCGTCGAAGCGGTAGTCGATCCTGGCGCTTCCCGCGTGGTGGAGGATGCGCGCGAGGTCGGTGCGCAGGATCTCCTCCCTGGACACGAACCCTCGACCGTCGAAGGCTTCGACCGGCATGGCGGCGAGGCGCCTTCCGGACGCGTCGACCCAGGCCAGCCCTCGCTGGGCCACGAGGTGGTCCAGGACGGTGTCGAGCAGGCCCATCCGTCGCAGGACCTCTCGGGAGCCACCGCGGAGGTCGACGGTCTGCCCACCTTCGCGCAGGCCTGGGGCGATCTCGACGACGGTGACCTGCCAGCCCTGTCGGTCCAACAGGACCGCGAGGGCGTCGCCGCCGATGCCTGCTCCGACGACGAGTGCGTGCTTCACGACTTCTCCGATCACCCAAGAGCGAACATCCTCGCATTAACGTAGAGCCGCTGGCCTTGTTCTGCAAATTTTCTCGCATTAGGGTGAGCGGATGGCGCAGGCGACAGGCGAGCTCCGCCCCGGCGGTCGGACGGCCAAGACGCGAGAGTCCGTGCACGCGGCGGTCCGGGCCCTCATGGAGGACGGCGGACCGTCGGCGGTGACCATGGCCGCGGTCGCGGCCCGAGCCGGTGTGCACCAGGCCACGCTCTACCGGCGGTGGCGCACGCCCGAGGCCCTCGTGCTCGACGTCGCCGCCGGGGACGTCGCGTCGGCCTTTCCCGTCCCGGCGAGCGGGGACCTGTCGGCGGACCTGACGGCCTACCTCGAACACCTCATCGACGATCTCGCCCGACCCGGCAGCCTCGGCTTCCTCCGGGCGATGGTCGCGGCGTCCGAAGCCGATGGCATCGGCGCGGCGCAGCAGTTCAGCAGGCCCCGCCTCGAACAGTTCCAAGCGATGCTCGACGCGGACGGCGCGAGCGAACTCACGTCGGTGGACCTCTTCGAGATCGTCCTCGCGCCGGTGTTTATGTGGGCACTGCTCTCCGGGATCGACGTCGACACGACCCGGAGCAACGGCCCCGACGTGGCCAGGATCGTGGACACCGTGCTCGCGGTACGCACACACCGGCAACGGCAACGCGGATCGCGGTGAGTCACCCACCTGGGCGCGAGGGACCGTGGACCGTGGCGGCCAGGACGACATCGCAGGAGAGGTCGTCACCGCGACCTCAGGTCGCTCCACGGTGTCCAGGGAACCCCGGCCTCGACACCCGGAGGAGGCGTTCAACCGTCTGAGGACTCCCTGACGCAAGAGCAACCGCACATCGCGTGACCTCGCCGTCGACCTCGTGGCCCGGCCCGCGGCGGTCGAGTCCAGTGAAGTGGTGCGCGACGTCTGCCACGTGATGCCCATGCCGCCGCGAATCTCCCGATTCGACCGGCCCTGCGCATCGTCCGGACAGAACTGCCCTCGACCTCCTCCAGGAACGCAGGTTCGTCCCAGACGCTGTGCAGCAACGTCCTCACCCGAGGCCAGTCGGCTCGCCGGCTCCCGGCGAGGTGGCGCGGACTTCACCCTCGCCCCGTTCCCGGCCGTGCAGAGCTCGCAGCGCCGCGAAGTACGGCACGAGGACGACGTTGCCACCGATCAGCAGAGAAACGCTGACCGAGCGCAGTCGTCGACGATCACCTCGTCGGGAGTTGCACCCGCTCAGGACCCGGGCGGCTCCGGCGGTGCTCACGCTCGATCCCGCGACCAGCAGCAGAACGGTTCCGCGCGCGGAGTGGCGTCCGACGGCCCCTGGCCGGTGAGCGTGTAGCTCGTGCACGACCGCGACGACGGCGGGCGTCAGGCTCGCGACCGCGGTGCGCGCGAGCGCGCCGTACCCCGCACCCGAAGGACGCGAACGCGTGCCCCGGGCCACGAGGACCAGGCCGGCGACCGAGGCCGTGTCGAGGGACAGCACCGCGAGCAGTCTGCGGCGCCCAGGGATGCGGGCCGCCGCCGACGACGTGAACCGGAGGTTCCTCCCACCACGCGCGGCCACGTCCGCGGCCATCCGTTTCGCCAGTTGCACCCGCGACGTGAGGTCCAGGTCGACCACGCCCTGCGCGTCGGCGAACGTCGTCCTGGTCCGCTCGCTGCTCCACGGTCCGGAGTTCCCGGTGCGACCCGCTCGTCCACCGGCGATCACGGCTGGCGCCTCCGGTCCACCGCCGCGAGGACGTCGAGCAGCGCCGAACCCAGCCGGGGATCAGCCAGCAACCGGAAGTGCCCGACGGTGTCGACGACGATGTTCTCGGCACCCGGGAGGTGGCTGGAGCCGGGGATGTTCGGATCGATCTTCGCGTAGATCGAGGTGATGGAACGGTTGACGTCCTCCGCGGCGGTCAGGGTCCGCAGCAGTTCCCCGCCGGGCGCGAAGACGCGCACCGACCGCAGCGGGACGAACCGGGCGAGGCTGGAACCGGAGAAGGGGGAGTTCACGGCCACCAGGTGCTCGAACAAGCCGTCACCGTTGTGGTGGGCGAGCAACTGCTTGCCGATGAGGCCGCCCTTGCTGTGCCCCACCAGGGCGATCCGGCCACCTCCGCTCAGGCCGTTCTCCTCGACGTGGCGGCGCACCCGGGAGGCCATCTCGGGGATCTCGCCGCTGTTGAACCCGAGACTGCTCACGACGTGCACGGGATGGCCGCCCCCGTGCAGGGCATCGATGATCGGCTGCAGGAAACGCCAGGACTCGAAGACGCCGGGGATCAGCACGACCGGGATCGCCCCACCACCGCCTGCGCCGTACTCGGGCGCCAACGCACTGCGCCGCAGGCTCTTCGCCTCCCACCTCAGCGCGTACCACAGGTCCGCACCCACCCAGCGGATGATCTCGAGACGCCTCACGGGGAAGACTCCCCCACCGCCATCGTCGCCAACTCGCGCGTCCCCCACCACCAGCACAACCGGGCCACCTCGGCCGGGTGCGACCAGTGGACGACGTGACCAGCACCGGGAACCTCGGCGACAGCACTTCCACGGCACGCTGCGGACAGCCGTTGCGGCCACGCGGCCGAGGCCAGCCGATCCCGCTCCCCCCGCACCAGCAGCACGGGAACCCGCACCTGCTCGAGGGCGTCCTCGATGTGCTCGTCCAGCATGAACCGCGACGTCCGCCACCAGACCCGGGCCCCGCAGGCCGCTGCCGCGAACAACTGGACGAACTTCAGGTTCAACGGCTCCCCCAAGGTGTCCCAGGCCAGCCGCCGCGCCTGGGAGAACCGGTTCCGGGCAGCGTCATCGGTCGTGGGGGCGAGCAGGACCGCACAGCGGACGTCGCCGGGTTCGGTGCTGAGGAGTTCGGCGACGACCTGGGCACCGAGGGAGTGCCCCAGCAGCACGACCCCCGTCAGGTCCTGCTCGCGCAGGAAACGCGCGAGCACCTCGGCGTGCTCGCGCACGGTGAGGATGCGCGGACCGGCGGGCGAACGACCGAAACCCGGCAGGTCGATCGCCACCACCCGCCACCGACGCGCCAGTTCCAGCACCAACCGGGTGAAGTAAGCCGACGAGGAGCCGATGCCGTGCACGAGCACGATCGGCGGTGCATCGAGCCGCCCGGCGGCGGTGACGAAGACCTGGGAACTCCGGACCTGGCGAGGCTGAGCTGCCCCCGCGGCCACACCCTGGTGCCCGGCGCCGGCGACCGAGACGGCGATCGCCTGCGAGGTCCAGGCCAGGAGGGAGGACCACAGGCCACGGATCTCGGTGCGCGTCACAGGCTTCGGCGGACGTCGGGCGTCACAGGTTCTCCTGGGCAGCGGTCGAAGGCCGCTGTTGGACCTGCAGGCCACCGTAGGTGCTCCGACCGCGGAGGGCACGCCGGGTCGGGCCACGACGCGGTGGGACCAGCACGGCGTCAGCGTCCGCCCGGATCCACCGCTGGACGGCCGGTGAGCTCGACCGTGCGGTTCCCGTGTGCGGCGCGCGAGCAGGACCGGTACCGACCGCCACCCCAGCCGACGCCCACCACCCCCTCTGAGCATCAGGCCCACCGTCAGGACCCCCCACGTGGCCGTGACCGCCAGGTCGAGGGTGCCGACCCTCGCTGCTCGTCCTCAGATTCGCGTGGCGGCGTGAGCGCGGGGCTGCGGCGCCCGCCACCGGTCGTTGACGTTGTCGGCGCGCACCGGGTTCCGGCGCGCACGGGAGAAGACGAGCCCACCGAGGGCGACCGCGACGGCGGTAACGACTCCTGCACCCAGCAGGCCACCGCCGAGCAGGTCCGCCACCCACCACGTCAAGGCCCCCACCACCGCCGCGGCGGGCAGAGTCGCCACCCAGGCGACGGCCATGCGCCCCACCAGCCGCCAGCGCACGACCGCGCCGGGCTTGCCGAGGCCGGTGCCCACCACCGACCCGGTGGTCACGTGGGTGGTGGACAGGGGGAGGCCGAGGTGGCTGGAGATCAGGATGATCGACGCGGAGGCGGTCTCGGCGGCCATCCCCTGGGGCGGGGTGATCTCGACCAGACCCTTGCCCAGGGTGCGGATGATCCGCCAGCCACCGATGAGGGTGCCTGAGGTGATGGTCAGCGCGCAGGCCACCTTCACCCACCACGGGATGGCCTCGGTGCCCGACCAGTGCCCGGAGGCGATGAGACCCAGGGTGATGACCCCCATCGTCTTCTGCGCGTCGTTGGTGCCGTGGGCCAGGGCGACCAGGCAGGCGGAGCCGATCTGGCCCCAGCGGAACCCCTGGTCGGTGAAGCGCTGGGCGACACCGGCGATGACCTTGCACACCCACCAGGTCCCGACGGCGGCGACGAGGCCGGCGATGACCGGGGAGGCCAGGGCGGGCAGGATCACCTCGCCCACCACACCGCCCACCTCGCTGCCGTCGCCGTTCCAGTTCACCCCCGACCAGCCGAGCCCGGCGACGGTGGCGCCGATGAGGCCGCCGAACAGGGCGTGGGAGGAGCTGGAAGGCAACCCCAGCAGCCACGTGAGCAGGTTCCAGGTGATGGCGCCGACGAGGCCTGCGAGGACGATGAGCAACAACACCGACCCACCTCCGAGGAGCAGTTCACGGCGAGGGCTGCCGTCGTCGTCCTGGAGGTGGACGACGGCGTTGGTGACCGTGAGGGCGACCTCCACGGACAGGAAGGCACCGATGAGGTTCAACCCCCCCGAGAGCACGACCGCCGTCTTGGGCGGCAGGGCGTGGGTGGCGATGGAGGTGGCCATCGCGTTCGCGGTGTCGTGGAAGCCGTTGGTGAAGTCGAACGCGAGCGCCACCGCGACGAGGAGCACCAGGATCGCCGTTGCTGTCTGCACGAGACCCAGGTTGCGACCACGACGCCGCGAGGGAAACCTGAAAGTGCACGGTGGTACCGGCTCAGGCGGACACCGCGGAGGAGGACCGTCGCGCAGCAGGCGGCGGCTTCTGTGCCCTCGCACCGGGTGAGCCCCAGGACACCCACGGAAGGGTGGGGCTCACCTCGGCGGTGGTCGAACAGCCGGGACGCGTCGGTGTCGACTCGAACCCGACCCCGTGCTGGGCCTTCGGTCCGGCGTCGTCGACCGTCGTCGGCTCGGCGACGTCCTCCCCGCAGGCCGCGCTGCGTGCGACGTCACGGTCCTCCCACGGAGCGCGCGGGTCGGCGTGAACCCTGAACACCGCGCTCGACGATGCAGCAGCTACGGCGTCCGTGCGGCCGCAGGTCGGGGGGAGGACGCCCACGCGGATCAGAGTTCCTCGGCGGCCTACGCAGCGCAGTCGTTGCAGACGAAGCGGCCGTCGCCCGCGCCGGACAGCTGGCTGCGGTGCCTCACCAGGAAGCAGCTGGTGCAGGTGAACTCGTCCTGCTGAGGAGGCAGCACCCGAACCGAGAGTTCCTCGTTCGACAGGTCCGCACCCGGCAGCTCGAAGGACTCCGCCGCGGCGGTCTCGTCCTCATCGACGTCGGACGAGTTCGACGAGTCCGAGCGCCGGGTCTTCAACTCCTCGATGGAGTCGGTGTCCTCGTCGTCGGCGTTCTTGCGCGGCGCGTCGTAGTCGGTGGCCATGCGTCTTCCTCTCGGTGCTGCGGATCGAGCAGGCACCAGCGCGGCGCGTACCCGGTTCGTGACTGCTGCGACTGTCCGGAGCAACCGGCATCGTGCCCGTGCCCGCAGGGAACCGACCCGGCGAAGGGCACACCGGAGGTCACGGGCCAGACGGGACCTCGGCGCCTGACGGTCATGGCCGGGTGAGGCGTGAGTCGAAACTCCTCGACGACGCCCGCAGCACTCGTGGCGTCGGCCGCTGGAGTCGAACGCCCGGTGAGCACTGCCGACCGAGGCGTCGATCACCACTGCAGTTCCGTCGCGGGTAGCGCGGGCGAGTAGTAGTGACCCTGGACCCATCGACAGCCCAGTTCCCGCGTCCTCGCCGCCGCCGCCGCGCTCCCCACGCCCTCGACGACCGTCGCCAACCCCAGTTCCCGCGTCAACGTCAACAGGGCCCGCACCAGGGCGTCACCCGTCGGGGTGGCCAGCGCGGCCGTGAAGCTCCGGTCGATCTTCACGGCGTCGGCGGGCAGGTGCAGCAGGTAGGACAGCGAGGCCCACCCCGTGCCGAAGTCGTCGAAGAAGATCGGGAAACCGAGGTCGCGCAACTGCTGCACGAACCAGGTGGCCTGCGGCGTCAACGCGATGAGGGCACTCTCGGTGATCTCCAGACCGACCGAGGACGGAGCCACGCCAGCCCGGGTGACGACGTCGTGGATGCGCTGCACGCAGTCCAGGTGCGCGAGGTGGCGCCCGGACAGGTTCACGTTGACCCGGAGTTCTGGGTGGTCTCCCTGCCAGCGCTCCAGCTGACCGACCGCGTCAGCCAGGACCGCCAGGTCCAGGTCGATGATGAGGTCGGAGTCCTCGGCCAGCGGGATGAAGGCGGCCGGGTGGAGCAGACCACGGCGCGGGTGGTGCCACCTGGCCAGCGCCTCGAAGGCCTGCACCTGCCCCGTGACCACGTCGACGATGGGTTCGTAGTGGGCCACGATCTCCCCGGCATCCAGTCCCCGCCGCAGGTCCTGCACCGCGGCTGCCAGTCGTGTCGTTCCCACGGACCGGGCACCCGGCCGTCCTCGACCGTTGACGCGACCCTCGGGCGACGATCGGGTTTCCCGCTCGAAGATCAGGCCCAGCTCGGTGCGGCGCCGGTGCAGGTCCAGGTGGTCCTCGACGATCTCGGCCTGCACCTGCAGGAGGTCCGTCTGCGCAGCGGTCACCGGGTGCGGCTCGGTGTCCATCAGGCACAACGAGCCGACGACGGTTCCTTCCCTGCCGCGCAACGGGACACCGAGGTAGGCGCGGATCCCCGCCGCCGTCAGCAAGGGCCAGTCACCCCCGGGTGATGCCCCAGCGTCTTCCTCCCTCGACACGACCCGGTGATAGGGATCACCGAACGGCGACTCCCGTGACGACAGGTCGGGGATGGCCACCGCACGGGCGGAGTCGATGACCAGGTCGCACGGGGTGTTGACCCGGGAGAACACCGGCACCTCGAGGTCCCCGGTGAAGGCCAGCGTGTGCAACGAGGTGTCGTTGGCGATGGACACCGCACCCGACGGGAAGTTCAGCAGGTGCGCCGTGTGGGTCAGGGTCGCTTGCAGGGCCGCCGTCTGCACCCCGTCGGAGAGGTGGTGAGCCGCGTGCTGCGAACCACCCGGGCGGGAGGGCAGAGCCACGCCTGAGGTGGTGGTCGACAAGGAGACGTGTCCTGCGCTCATCGCTCGCCCTCCGTGGCGCTGTGCTGCGCTGACGCCAGGTGTTGGACGGCTGGGAAGATGCTAGGAGAAGTGGACTTCCAGCGCTACGGGTGGCGGCCGTGAACTTGGCCGGCTCCACCCGGCGTACCCCGGACGAACGCCCAGCACCTCTGACCTGGAAGTGACCATCCCTGCCTGGCACCGCGCGAGCGATCCCCCGCCCAACGCGCGGCCAGGTCCAGCGTGCCGCGCCCTGCAGCCGGAGCACCATGGACGGCATGGCCCTCGACACCACCACGACCACCGGGACCGCCCTGGTCACCGGCGCCTCCTCCGGAATCGGCGCCGTGTACGCCCGCCGGCTCGCCGAACGGGGTTGGGACCTCGTCCTCGTCGCTCGCCGCGGCGACCGCCTGGACCAGCTCGCCGCCGCCCTGCGCGAGGAGCACGGCGTCACGGTGCAGACCCTCACCGCCGACCTGTCCCAGGCGAGCGACCTGGCCCGGGTCGCCACACGTGCCGCCGACGTGGACCTCCTGATCAACAACGCGGGCATCAACGGCTACGGTCCGTTCGCCGAGACCGACGCCGACCTGCTGACCCAGGTGCTGGCCGTCAACGTCACCGCCCTGACGGTGCTGACCCGGGCCGCCGTGCCCGCGATGCTGACGCGCGGGCGGGGCGCCGTCATCAACGTCGCCTCGCTGCTGGCGTTCGCCGGCAGCCTGCCGCCGGACCCGCTGCCCCACCGGGCCGTGTACGGCGGCACCAAGGGCTACGTCGTGACGTTCACCCGTACCCTCGCCGCCGAACTGGCCGGCTCCCCGGTGACTGTTCAAGTCGTGTGCCCAGGGCTGACCGCCACCGAGTTCCACCTCACCCAGGGCGACCTGCCCGTCCCGGGCGATGAGAAGGTCCACGACGACGGCGGCATGCCACCCCAAGACGTCGTCGACGCCTCGCTGTCGGCGCTGCGAGACGGTGAGGTGGTGTGCGTGCCCGGGCTCGACGACCCGGCTGCGGTGGAGGCGTTGAGCACCGCCGAAGGCACACTGCGCGCCAGTTCCCGAGGCGGCCGGATCGCCGGTCGCTACCGGTAGATCGGGACCAGGGCCGACTGACCTCGGCGTCGCGACGCGCGCGTGACCCCAGGGTCCCGACGCGCGCGCACGTCGATGACCAAGCCGTCAGCGTGGCCGGTGGAACAAGGGTTTCGACGCTTCAGCGGAGACTTCACGACGCATCCATAGCGACCCCCGGAAGGGGGCAGAGGACGTTCGTCTGGCTGTCCTGCATCAGCTCGCTGCCAGCCGGCTGCCCGTCAGTGGCGACCAGGCCCAGGGGGTCTGGAGCACGGATCGGTGACAACTCCGCTGACCTCCTCAGTCACCGGCGCCCTCCTTCCACGCCTCCCCACCGCCTCCCCACTACGAGCGCGTCGATCGTGGCGGTCGGGGCCTCGGCCTGGCGTGGACGGGACCGGGTCACTGGACCTGCGGGACCAGGTGCTCACCTCCACCTCGATCAGCCGATGAAACGATGAGCACCACGCGTTGAAACGGCAGCGCACCAGATCGCGCGAGGAGCAGCCGTGGACACCATCCAGCACGTCATCGATCGCCGGGCTGTGCACAGCGTGTTCCAACCGATCATCGACCTCGACAGCGGGGCCGTCGTCGCCTACGAAGCCTTGGCCCGAGGACCGCGAGGACCACTCGCTACGCCAGACGCCTTGTTCAGCGCCTCCCGTCGAGCAGGTCTGCTGGCCGAGCTCGATCAGGCGTGTCGAGCCGCGGCCTTCCGCGGAGCCGTCGAGCACGGCCTCTTCGACCCGCTGACCGTGTTCGTCAACGTCGAACCCGAAGTGCTGGACGACGCTCCGCTGGACGACCTCCTGGCCCTGGCTGACGACGTACCCGGACGGCTGCGGATCGTCCTGGAGATCACCGAACGGGCGTTGGCGGCACGCCCCGCCGAGCTGCTGCGCACCGTCGACCGGGTACGCACGCTGGGCTGGGGCATCGCCCTGGACGACGTGGGCGCCGAGGCCGCCTCGCTCGCCTTCATGCCCCTGCTGCGCCCGGACGTGGTCAAGCTCGACCTGTCCCTCGTCCAACGCCGCGCCTCCCCCGCCATCGCCGAGATCATGAACGCGGTCAACGACTACGCCGAGCGCACCGGTGCCCGCGTCCTGGCCGAGGGGATCGAGACCCCCCAGCACCTCACCGTCGCGCGTGCCCTCGGCGCCCACCTGGGACAGGGTTGGCTCTTCGCCAAACCCGCCCCCGGCCCCGCCGCCGCGTTCCCCGTCGGGCACCTGAGCCTGCCGATCGCGTCGGCCGGCGCCCTCGAGGTACCCCCCTCGCCCTTCGACTGCCTACCCGCTGACGTCGCGCTGCGTCGCTCTCCCAAGCGACTGCTCGTGGAGCTGAGCAAGCAGCTGGAGCGTCAGGCCATGCGGTTGGGTGAGACCTGCGTGATCGCGGCCACGTTCCAGGAAGCTCGCCACTTCACCCCCGCCACGGCGTTGCGCTACCGCGACCTCGTAGCGCGCACCGGGTTCGTGTGCGCGCTGGGCGAAGACCTGCCCCTGGAACCCGTCCCGGGGGTTCGCGGCGCCACCCTGGCCCCGGACGACCCGATCCGCGGGGAGTGGGACGTCGTCGTCATCAGCCCGCACTTCAGTGCCGCGTTGCTGGCCCGGGACCTCGGTGACGACGGCCCAGACATGGACAGGATGTTCGAGTACGCCCTCACCTACCAGCGCCCCACCGTCACCGCGGCGGCCAAGAGCTTGCTGTCCCGGGTGGCCCCGGCACTGAAACCATCGGCGACCCCGGTGCCGGCGGTGACGTCACCCAGCGGCGTCGAGGAACTCACGCCTCCCTCGTTCCGCTCCGTCCACCCCACCGCTGCGGCGTCTGCCGCGGTGGGAACAAGAGCGGCAGGAACAGGGGTCGAGTCGCTGCTGCAGCGCGCACTGGCCGCCTCCACCAGCGGCATCACCATCGCCGACATGCGTCAGCCGGACCAGCCGCTGGTGTACGTCAACCGCGCCTTCGAGCAACTGTCCGGGTACCGGTCTGAGGAACTCCTGGGTCGCAACTGCCGGTTCCTGCAGGGGACCGACACCGACCACCACGCCATCGCTCGCCTGCGCACCGCCATCGCGCAACGACGCGAGGTCCGCGAGACGCTCTTGAACTACCGCGGCCCCGACCGCGTCGAGTGGTGGAACGAGATCTACATGGCCCCCGTCCTCGATCAGGACGGCAGGCTCGTGCAGTACATCGGTGTGCAGAACGACGTCACCGCGCAAGTCAGCGCAGAACGCGCTCTCGTCCAGGAACGCGACCGCGCGCAGAACTACCTGGCCCGCATCGAAGAACTGGCCTGCACCGACTCCCTCACGGGGCTGATCGACCGGCGCCGGTTCACCGAACGCGTCGAGGTCGAACTGTGGGAAGCCGCTGCCGGCGACACGTCCCTGGCGTTGCTGTTCATGGACCTCGACGGTTTCAAAGCGGTCAACGACCGGCTCGGACACGCCGCCGGAGACCACCTGCTCATCCAGGTGGCCCAGCGGCTGAAGAGCAGGTTGCGACGCAAGGACCTGGCTGCCCGCCTCGGCGGTGACGAGTTCCTCGTCTCCCTGAGCGGTTTGAGCCGTCAGGACGCCCGGGTGGAGGCCGACCGTGTCGCCGCGGACCTCCGCGAGGCCATCGCCGCGCCCTACGACATCGACGGCGACAGGGTGCAGATCACGGTGAGCATCGGCGTCAGCACCTTCCCCGAGGAGGGCGTCGACGACTTCCGCGACCTGCTGCGCCTCGCCGACACCCGGATGTGTTCACTGAAGCAGGCACGAGCAGGCCAGACCGGTTGATCACCGACCTCCTCACCACGCGAGCTGTGACTCGGACCCGCTCGTCGACAGCATCCGTTCGAGTCCGCCAGAGTGGTGTGACGGCGCACCCGGTGAGCAGAGGCATGTCCCCTGACGTCGGAGCTCGACCCGCATCTCCGAACAGCTCGATCATGGTGTCCAGCGAAGCGGGTCAAGCTCAGCGAGTCCGGAGAAGCGGGTGGTGATCGAGCTGTCCGGGAAACGGGTCAAGCTCCGGATCCATCGATCCACGGGTAGCCGTCAGCTGTAGCGGTGGCTCTTCTCGGGGTGCGCCGCCTCCCGGGAACATGCCCGGCCATTCATGGACCTGTGCCCGCACCGACCATCCGTGGGTGCCACCGGAGCGGTTGCCGCGGTGCCAGCCGGCTGTGCCGCACGGACAGCTGGAGCCGCTGCCGTTTCCCCGCCAGCTGCTGCGCGGGGGCCGCTGTTGCGGGCGTAGTTGGCTTCGCGCATCGCCCGCTGGGCGTCGAGCTTGCTCATCGTCGGATCACACCGCGGAGCCTACGACGCACCACCGACACCAGCCTCCAGGCAGCGGGTTCGACCGTCGACTCAAGCCGACGGGTCGTGGCCCCGCGTGCCATCGGTGAAGGGTCTGCTGCACCGATCAGCGACAGCTGGGCCCACCGATCAGCACAGCAGACCCAGCACCCTCGTTCAGCCGTCCCTGCCTTGCCGGTCGACACCGACTGGACGTCCTGCAGACGCTCGCCGCTGCACGAACGGAGAGTCGTGCTGACGCACGGCCAGTCAGCGAGCCGGCGCGGTCCGCCCTGTCGCGTGGGTCAGATCGTGGTCCTCGTCCAGGAGGCCCCAGCTGGGAAGCGCGCGGGAGAACCCCTCACCGGACCGACGACCACGAGGGAGCTGCGGTGACTACCGCGCGAAGGCGCGGAACGGGTTGCGGACGCACAGGTCGTCCACGACGTCCGCCTCGACACCCGCCGCCCGCAACGCCGGCAGGAACGAGCCGGTCAGGTTCGTGAACGGTCGAGGCGTCCCACCGCCGGCCTGGGCCGGGTCGAACCATCCCGCGTCGTGGGACAGCAGGACCCGACCAGCCTGCCCCGCCTCCAGGCTGTCGAGCACCAGCCCCAGCGTCCGCGCGTCCTCGCTCTGCCCGACGTCGTCGAACTCGATCCACGCGCCGCGGTCGACGATCTCCTGCCGCACACCGGGATCGGTGATGGTCTGGGTGTGGATCGAGAGGAAGCGATCCGGCGCCAACCCCTCAGCCACGGCGAGGTCGATCTGCCCCAGCACGACCACCCCGTTCGTGGTGTGGGAACCGACGAGCGCGCCGGTGCGGGCGGCAGCCCGGGCCGCGGCCCGCACGACGCGTTCCTCGACCGCTCGAATGCCGTCCTCGGCCGCCGAGATCTTGATGAACCCGGCGAGGACACCGGAGTCGTCGACGCCCTCGGTCAGCTCACGGTGCATCCACGCCTCGAGCTCATCGTCGCTCGCGTCGTACACCCACTCCGGCACCCACGGTTCTCGATAGACCCCGGTCGCGACCACCACAGGCACGCCCGTGCGCCGGCTCACGTCGAGGACGAGGTCGACGCGGCGACCGAGGCCGGGAGGCGTGCACTCGACGAGCGCGGTGACCCCGGCCGCGGCCGCCCTGGCCAGCAGCGGTTCCACGACCGAGGCGAACTCCGCCGGATCGGCCTGGGCGAAACCCGGGGAGTCGGCGGGGCGGAAGTCGACGAACAGGTGCTCGTGCGGCAGGATCAGGCCCACGTCCTGGGCGCCGAGGGGGCCCAGCGTCGTGTGCAGGCGAGGTTCCCGTGCGGCGGTGTCGAAGGACTCTGCCATGTCGTCTCCCGGGTGCGGTGGGTGGACCCTGGTCCACGGCTCGACATCCTAGGAGTGCCGCCGAGTCGCTGCGGCCACACTGCGGGGACAACGGCCTCCCGCACAGGCGCGACGTCGCACGTCACGAGCCGCGCCTTCTCCGCAGCGGCGGTCGGGCAGTGCTCAGGGGATGATCTTCTCGTCCCGGAGCCGGCGCACCAGACCGCGGAACATCTCCTCCGTCTCGACGTGGTCGTGGAAGCCGGCCCGGCGAACTTTCGAACCGTCGGACAGGAAGTCGTAGTCCCACGAGAAGACCCCGTCGCCGAAACCCCAGCTGGACACCGCCGAGAACGGCACGTCGGCCAGTCCGTGCCTGGCCTTGACGTCCTCCCACACCTGTTCCTTGTCCGCCATCACGTCCACCAGGGACATCGGCAACGGTGCCGCCACCGGAACCTCGAAGATCTCCGCCAGGACCGGCCACATCCGGTTCCACCGGAACAGGTCCCCGTTGGTGATGTTGAACGCCTGGTTCGCCCCCGCGGGATCGGTGGCCGCCCACACCGTGGCCCGCGCCAGCAGGCCGGCGTCGGTGACCTCCAGCAGCGTGTCGTAGGCCCCGGGTCTCCCGGGGAACCGGAACGGCACCCCGAGTTCCTTGCACAGGACCGCGTACACCGCCAGGACCAGGACGAGGTTCATCGGATTGCCCAGCGCGGTTCCGCAGACCACCGACGGGCGCATCGCCGACCACGTCCACGATCGCTCGCGCTGCAGCGTCCGCAGGAAGTCCTGCTGGGCGACGTTGAACTCCGGGGGCAGGTGCCCGGGGTCGTCCTCGCGGGCCGGGGTCTGGAACGGACCCAGGTGCGCGCCGTACACCTTGTACCCCTGCATCAGGCTCACGTGTTCCAGGCCGGCCGCGGAGGTGTCGACAGCAGTGACGACGTTGCGCAGCATCGCGAGGTTCGGCTCGACCAGCTCCGCCCACGTCGAACGGTCCTGGAAGGCCGCGTAGAACACGTGGGTCACCTCCGGTACCCGCGTCAGCGCCTGCCTCGTCGCGTCGGCGTCGAGCAGGTCGACGGCCACGTGCCGCAGCGGCGCCTCCCCCGGTCGTCCTGGTTCGTCGACCCCGCCTCGACGGGAGAGGCCGAGGACGTCGAAGTCGCCGCGCCGGCGGAGGTGGCGGACCAGCTCGGCGCCGATGACGCCGTGAGCCCCGACGACCAACGCGGTGCCTCGGTGGCCGGACGTGGTGGCCCCCGCCGTGGTCTCGGCGCGGGTACGGGCGGCGGTCTCGTTCTGCTCCATGGCGCCAGCTTCAGTCGACCGTCTCCTACCGGCCACACCCCCGTCAGCCTGGTCGGGCTCAGGCAAGCACTGACAGGGACAGGCGACCTCCCGGCGCCTCGGCCACACTGGAGCGGTGCCCGACCCGCGACCCACCACCACCCAGGGCACGCCGAGCGTCCCGACCGACGCCCCCAGTGGTACCGGCCGGCGTCGAGACGTCGACCGGACCGGGGAACTGGGCCCCTTCCTCCGCACGATGCGGGCCCGCCTGACCCCCACCCAGGTCGGACTGGTCTCCTACGGTGCGCGGCGCGTACCGGGACTGCGCAGGGAAGAACTGGCCCAGCTCGCCGGCGTCAGCCCCACCTACTACGCACGCCTGGAGCAGGGACTGAGCACCCACGCCTCCGAACAGGTCCAGGAGGCGTTGGCCGACGCACTGCGACTCGACGCCGACGAGCGGACGCACCTGCGCCACCTCGCCCAGCCGCGCCCTCGTGGCCGTCGCACCCCCGTGAAGGTCGAGCACGTCCGGGCCGGCACCCGGCAACTCGCCCACGCGGTCAACGGTGCGGGGGTGCTGGTCCTCGACGTCCGCAACGACGTCCTGGCCTGGAACCCTCTGGGGCACGCGCTGCTAGCCGGACACCTCGACCCCTCGGCTCCCGAACGCATCGCTGACCGACCGAACCTGATCTCGATGCTGTTCTGCGACGCCCACACCCGCGAGCTCTACCGTGACTGGGCCGCCGAAGCCCGCCGCGCGGTCGCCTCCCTGCGCTGGATCGCCGGCCAGTTCCCCGACGACCGGGCACTGGCCGAACTCGTCGGGCACCTCAGCATCGCCAGCACCGAGTTCGCTCGCGCCTGGTCCACGCACCGGGTCCACAACTGCACCACCGGGACGAAGCTGTTGCACCACCCCACGGTCGGCGACGTCGATCTGCAGTACACCGTCCTCACCGTCGGGGACGGAACCGGACATCGACTCCTCACCCTGCACGCCGCACCTGGTTCCAGCGACCAGGCTGCTGTGGTCTTGCTCGAGCGAGGTCTCGGTCGCTGACGACGGGCGTTCGCGCCGACCGACGCCGATCGCCGGTCGGTGAACGAGCTCAGCGACTCGTCGTCACGTCGGCCAGGGTCGGGAGCCACTGCCGGGTGCGGTCTGCCAGCGTCGGCACGCACTGCACGAGGGCGCGCGTGTAGGGGTGCTCGGCGTGCTCGGCCATGCGGGCCGACTCACCGAACTCCACCAGCTTTCCGTCGTACATGACGCCGACGACGTCGGTGTGCTCGAGGCAGAGCAGGATGTCGTGGCTGATCACCAGCAACGCGATCCCCTCAGAGCGGGTCAGCTCGGTGAGCAGTTCCATCGCCCCGCGCGACAGCGATGCGTCGAGGGCACTCGTGGGTTCGTCGGCGACGAGCAACCGCGGACCGCCGGCGAGGGCGACCGCGATCATCACGCGCTGCCGCATCCCTCCGGACAGCTCGTCCGGGCGTGAGCGCAGCACGCGGTGGACCTCGGTCAGCCCGACCCGCTCCAGCCAGTGCCCGGCGGCGTCGCGCGCGGCGCGGCCCTTGATCCCCGCGCCGGCCAGGACGTCGCCCAATTGCTTGCCGACCGGACGGACGGGGTCCAGGGCGTTCATGGCGTCCTGGAACACCATGGCGATGCCGGCGGTCCGCACCGGGATGGCCCCGTGTCCCCGGGCAACGACGGGCTTGCCGTCGAAGGTGAGTTCGCCCGCGCTGATCTCGACGTCCGCGGTCGCGCCGGAGGCCAGCAGACCCGTCACGGCCAGCGCCAGTGTGGTCTTGCCCGACCCGGACTGGCCGACGAGGGCCATGCGCTGACCGGCGTTCAGGTCGAAGGTGGCCCCGTCGACGGCCAGGTGACCGGTGCCGCCCGCGGTGCGGTACCGCACGTCGAGGTCGCGCACGCGCAGCAACGGTTGGGCATAACTCTGCTGGGGGACGACCGGGGTCACGAAACCACCTCTTCCTGGAGGAACGACCGGGGAGCGGGGCGCGGAACCGGGGTCCGCGCCCCGGTGCTCGGAGCCTATTGTGATGCCTCGAGCGGGATACGGGAAGCGTTGAGAGGACATTGCTGGTGGCTGGAGACAACCCGGCACGGGATTCTGCCCTGACCGACGACCAGCGACGCCTCGAGTTCGAACGGGCACGGCGAGCGCGTTCGGAGGAGGTGCAGACCTCTCCCCGACGGGTCTACGAACTGATCCGTTCCATGATCCGCCGTGGCGACGCGCTGCCCGACGCGGCCCTCGGTGAAGCCGAACTGGTCCAACACCTCGGCGCGAGCCGCAACGCCGTCCGCCGTGCCCTGCAGATGCTCGCCGACGACGGGGTCGTCGTGCGCCAGCGACGGGCCGGCACGAGCGTGCTCCACGACATCGTCGCCGTCCACGAGAACGACGTCGGCCCTCGTGCCTACGAGGGTGCGGCCGACGAGGGACGGTTGCGCGTCAGCAACCTCGAGTGCCGACGCATCTCCACGCCCCCCGCCGTCCAGCAGGGGCTCGGGAGCGACGTCGCGAGCGTCCTGGTGCTCGAACAGGTCGGTTTCGTCGGCGGCGCACCGCTGTACCTGCGCGTCGGCTACAACGTGACCGACCTCAGTGTCGAGGAGTTCCTGCGGCGCATCGACCTCAACCACGTCGACTACCCCCCGATCGCCCAGGTGTTCGAGAGCCTCTTCGACGTCCCCTACGGCAGCAGCAGTTCGGTGGTCGAGGCGATCTCCTGCGAGGAACGCGCCGCGAACCTGCTCGGGATCCCCGAAGGTTCCCCCGTGCTGCTGCGTGAACTCATGACCCGACAGACCAACGGCACCCCGCGGGAACTGAGCTTCACCCACTTCCGCGGGGACCGCGTCGCGATCTTCGGCGGGGACCACACCACCCAGCGTGTGGTCAGTGCCGGCGGGTTCGCCGACCTCGACCTCCCGCTGACTTAGCGTCAGTGCGACAGCAGGTTCTCGCGGAACGTGCTGTGCATGTATTCGCTCCGCAACAGACCGCGCCGGCGCAGCGCGGGCGCCAGGCCGTCACCGATCTCGGTGAGGTTCTTGCGGGTGACCGGGGCGGCGATGAGGAACCCGTCACCCCCGACCTCGTCCATGATCTCGCCCATCCGCTCCGCGACGGTGTCGGGAGAACCGCACAGCTCGATCGACTCGGTGGTGCGGTGGTTCATCGCGATCTCCCGCAACGTCTTCCCGCTGCGGGTCATGTCGGCGACGGTGCCCTGGTGGCCGTTGTTGCCGGAGAGGTCCGGCAGCGGGGCGTCCACGTCGAACTGCGAGAAGTCCATGCTGGTGAAGTAAGACATGGCCGCCAGGACCCCGTCGACGTTGCCGCGCTGGACCTCGCGCAACCGGTCCCGCTTGGCGAACGCCTCGTCGTCGGTGTCACCGAGGATCGGGTTCACCAGGAACAGGACCTTCGCGTCGTCGGGATCGCGGCCGTTGTCGACCAGACGCTTCGCGATGTCCGCCTTGTAGTCGCGCATGGCCTCCACTCCGGTCTGCGCGGCGATGATCGTATCCGCGTGCTTGGCCCCGAACGCCCGCCCGGCCGGCGAGGCACCGGCCTGGCAGAGCACCGGACCGCCCTGCGGGCCCATCGGCATGTTCAGCGGCCCACGGGAGCGGTAGTGCGTGCCGATGTGGTCGACGGTGTGGACCTTGGTGTGGTCGGCGAAGACGCCGGACTTCGGGTCCAGCACCAGGGCGTCGGGTTCCCAGGACGCCCAGAGCTTGCGGCAGACCTCGATCCACTCATCGGCCATCTCGTAGCGCAGGTCGTGCGGGATGTGCTTCTCCATCCCGTAGTTCTGCGCCGCGCCGTCGGCGGAGGCGGTGACCAGGTTGATCCCGACCCGGCCCCCCGTCACGTGGTCCAGGGTCTGGAACAGCCGGGCGGCCAGGAACGGAGGGTAGAAGCTGGTCGCGACGGTGGCGATGATGCCGATGTGGCGGGTGGCCGCGGCCATCAGCGGCACCAGCGGCATCGGGTCGAACCGGACCTGGACGCCCTTCCTGACCGAACTCTCGAACGTCCCGCGGAAGACGTCCGGCAGGACGGAGGAGTCCTCGAGCATGATGTAGTCGAAACCCGCGCGCTCCAGCGTCGTCGCCATGTCGACGAAGAGACCGGGTTTTCCCAGGTCCTCGGGCTGGTTCCCGCTCCACGGCTGGTTCCAGCCGTAGACGCCGAAACCGGTCGTCGCAAACCATCCGAGGTGCATCAGTTCGTCTCCAGGAGTGTGTGTCGCAGCGTGTTCTGCAGGGTCGGCCCCTCGGGGTCGATCAGTCCGTCGTGGGCGAGGTCGGCGACAACACCCGTGATCGCGCCGGAGAGGGTCCGCTCGAACTCCCGACCGGGAGTCAGCGGCAGGTCGAGCAGGAACCCATCGCCTCCGCGGTCGCGCACCGCAGCGGCCACCGCGGTCGCCGTGCTCGATGCGGGGAGGCGCACGAGGACGGCGCAAGCCGTGACCTCCCGGCCGGCGGCGACCAGCCCGGCCCGCAACCTCGCCACGGCGTCGGCGTGCCCGTCGCGGGAGGCGTGCGGGCCGTCGTGGGTGACGTCGAGCACGAGGACGTCCGCGCGCCGCGCGGCGACGTCCACGACCTCGGGGGAACTCCCGTCCACCACGACCACGGGCAGTTCGACGGGCGGCACCGTGTTCAGCGGTCCGCGGACGGCGTAGTGGGTCCCCCGGTGCTCGATCGGGTGGACCTTGGTGTGGTCGGCGTAGGCGCCGCTGACCCGGTCCTGCACCACGGCGTCGGGTTCCCAGGAGGCGCACAACCGGGCGACGACGTCGAGGTGCTCGTCGGCCCGTCCCGGGTCGGCCGCGACGTCGGTGCACCACCACCCGGTGCGCCCGTGGGTGAGGTGGTCCAGCGTCACCAGCTCGCGGGCCAGCAGGTAGGGCGGGACGTCGGCGCTGGGCACCCCGGCGAGGACCGGAGCCGCCGACGGGACACCGCTGGTGAACGCGGCCAGCGCCGAACCCTCGAGCTGGGCGCCCTCGCCCGCGGGGTCGACCAGGACGAGGTGCGCCCCGGCCCGACCCAGGCGCCGCACGAGTTCTGTGGCCAGGTCACCGTTCGCGGCGGAGGTCGGGAACGTCGTGACCGCTCCCCAGCGCCAGCGGGGACTCTCGTGCGTCATCGGGCCACCTCCACCGTGTCGGACGCCGCGTGCGACGACGCGCGTCGCTGCTGCAGACGCTCCCGCAGACCTGTGCCGGGCACGCCGGCCCCGGTGAGGCCGCGCCGTCGCAGTTCCGGCATGAGTCCGTCGCAGACCTCGCGCACGTAGCGGCGGGTCAGCACTCCGCCGCCCCCGCCGAAGAGCAGGAACCCGTCGCCACCCACCTCGTCGAGGACCTCACCCATCCGGTCCGCGACCGTCCCGGCGCTTCCGATGAGCCGGACCGACTCGGTCCGCTGGGTGCTCAGCACCTCGCGCAACGTCCGGCCGGCCGCCATCCTGCGCAGGTTGTCCAGGATGCTGCGGCTGCCCTGCGTGCTCGTGGACTCCGGCAGCGGGTTGTCGAGGTCGAAGGCGGAGTAGTCGATGTCCCCCGAGAGCTGCACGATGCGTCGCCACAGCGCCGCGTCGGTGGGGGCGTAGAACCGCTGCGCGTACTGCTGGGCGAGCTCGTCGGTCTCCGCGATCAGCGGCGTGACCATGAACAGCACCTGCACGTCGTCGGCGGAACGGCCGGCGGCCACCGCCGCGGCCCGGACCTCCTCCCGGTACTCGCGCATCGCCGGGACCCCGTGCGGGGCGGCGACGACGATGTCGGCGAAGCGACCGGCGAGCTCGATCCCCGCCGGGGAGGCCCCGGCCTGGCAGATCACCGGCCGGTCCGCGACGGGCGGGACATCTGAACCCCAGAGCGCGTGGACGGTCTCGAGGTAGGTCTGGGCCCGGGTGTAGCGCTCCGCGTGCGGCGGCAGGACGTCCATGCCGAAGTTCTGCGCGGCCCGGTCCCCCGTCGAGGTCACGACGTTCCAGCCGACCCGGCCACCGGAGAGGTGGTCGAGCGTCGCGTACTTCCGGGCCAGCAGTTGCGGCGGATAGAACGTGCTCGACGCGGTGGCGACCAGACCGATGCTCGACGTCTCGGCGGCGAGTCGGCCCACCAGCGGGAGCGGGTCAGACTTCGGCGCGCGCGAGTTGGTGCGCAGTTCGGCCTCGAAGGTGCCGCCGACGATGTCGGCCAGGTAGCTGATGTCCTCGAGCATGACCAGGTCGACGCCGGCGCGTTCGAGTTCCTTGACGGTCTCGATCACGAACGTCCCGTCGATCCAGTCCTGGCCGGCGTCACCCGCCCAGGGGCCGGTCCAGTCGGGCACGAGGTAGCTGGTGAACCAGCCGACGGTGAAGGGGCGTGTCACGTGGGTCTCCTTCAGAACTCGAGCAGGTTGTCGCGGAACCGCTCGTGCGTGTACTCGGTGCGGGTGAGTCCCCGCCGCTGTAGGGCGGGGACGAGGCCTTCGGTGATCCCGCCGACGAAGCGACGGCCGATGTTGCCGGTGAAGAGGAACCCGTCGCCGCCGACGAAGTCCATGTCCTCGCCCATCTGCTCGGCGACGGTCTCGGGAGTACCGACGTAGTGCGCCATCGCGGCGGCCGAGGCCATGGCGGCCTCGCGGACGGTCTCGCCGAGCTTCAGGAACTGCTTGAGCCCGGACTGGTGCCCGTTGGTGCTCAGGTCCAGGTCGGCGAGCTTCGCGTCGAGGTCGTAGGCGGCGAAGTCGATCTCGCTGACCGCTGACATGTGCGCCAGCGACACCTCGATCTTCGCCGGGTTGGGGGTCCGGGCGAGTTCGGCTTTGACTCGCGCCTCCTCGACGGTGTCGGCCAGGACCGGGGAGGTGATGAACATGATCTTGCAGTCGTCGGGGTCCCGCCCGTTGGTGACCATCCGGGCCCGCACGTCGTCGCGGTACTCCTTCATGGCCTCCCGGTCCGGCAGCATCGCGAGGATCGTGTTCGCGTTGCGGGAGGCGAACTCCCGGCCCCGCGGGGAACCCCCGGCCTGGCAGATGACGGGTCGGCCCTGCGGCGGGCGCATGAGGTTCAGCGGTCCACGCGTCGCGTGGTACTTGCCGCGGTGGTCCAGCACGTGAACCTTCTCGTGGTCGACGTGCACACCGCGCTCCCGGTCCAGCACGAGGGCGTCAGGTTCCCAGCTGTCCCAGAGCTTCCCGACGACCTCGACGAACTCGTCGGCTCGTTCGTAGCGTTCGTCGTGGGTGGGTAGCGCGTCCATGCCGTGGTTCTGCGCGGCGCGGTCCTCGCTGGAGGTGACGACGTTCCAGCCGATGCGACCGTGGGAGATGTGGTCCAGCGTCGAGAAGCGTCGGGCCAGCAGCCACGGCGGGTAGAACGACGTCGAGGCCGTCGCCACGATGCCGATGCGTTCGGTGTGCGCCGCGAGCAGCGGTGCGAGCGCGACCGGGTCGTGCTTGGGCGCGTAGAGCCCGTACTTGAGGTCGACGCGCATCGAGCCTTCGTAGGCGTCGCTGACCATCGAGGAGTCCTCGAGCATGACGTAGTCGAAGCAGGCCCGCTCGAGGGCCCGGGTGAACTCCACGTGCGCCCGGCCACGGGGCCAGTCGCGACCCTCGGTACCGGCCCACGTGTGGTTCCACGGCGGGTTGCTGAAGTTAGTGAACCACCCGAGGTGGAACTTCGGCACGGGAACTCCTTCTGTCGTCGGGATCTGTCGTCGGGATCAGGCGGCGAGCTGGGCGGCGCGGGCGCGGAACGGTTCCTCGGCGTGCAGTCCGCGGGTCCAGGCCGGGACGACGGCCAGCAGCGAGAGGCCGGCGAGGACGGCGAAGCAGACGACGACCCCTGCGGAGTCGGTGATGGCCAGACCCATCGCGACGGCGACGGTGACCGCGGTGTTGTCCACCGCGACGCGCATGCCGTTGACCATCCCGGCCTCGCGGGCGTTCCCGCCGACGTTGAGCGCGGCGGCGTTGGCGGTCTTGAAGATCCCGCCGGTGAGCCCGATGGCGCAGAGGAGCGCCCACAGTGGCACGAACTCCGCCGGGCCGGCGAAGTGCAGTGCGATGAGGGTGAGGACGATCGTCGAACCGCCGATGGCGGCGGCGGTGAGGACGCGCCCGGAGAGCAACGGCGCGAGGCGCCCCGCCACGAGCGAGGCGATCGCCGTCCCGACGGCCAGCGCGGTCACCTGCACCCCGGCGTCGAGCGGCGAGAACCCCTGGTCCTGCTGCAGGTACCAGACCACGACGACGGCCACCGACCCCTCGGCCAGCGTCGAGAGACCGGTGGCGCCGTAGGCGGCGCCGCGGAACCGTTCGCGCAGCAGGGTCAGGTCGACGACCGGGTCCCCCGCGCGGCGTTCCACCAGGAACAGCACGACCCCGGCGGCGGTCGCGAGGACGAGCGCGCCGATCGCCGTGGCCGTCCAGCCGGACGCACCGGCCTGGTTGGTTCCGAAGACCACTCCGGCCATGAGCGCCGCCGACGCGAGGGCGCCCGCCACGTCTGGACGACCCGTCCGCCGGGGTGCCCGCGGGACCCGTGGCAGGGCGAACCCGGCCCACAGGACCCCGACCAGCCCCAGCGGGGCTCCGACCGCGAACACCGCACGCCAGCCGATGGCTTCGGTGAGGACCCCGCTGACCAGCGGCCCGATCGCGGTGGCGACCGACATGATGCCGATGTTCGCGCCGATCCCGACGGCGAGCCGGCTCGGGGGGAAGACCTCCACCAGTAGCGCCGTCGAGTTCGTGATGACGCAGGCCGCCCCGAGCCCCTGCAGACCCCGCAGTGCCACGACCAGCCAGGGGTCGGAGACCAGCGTGATCCCTGCCACCGAGAGCGTGCACAGCGTCAGCCCCGTCAGGTAGACCGGCCGGCGGCCGAACGCGTCGGCCACCCGCCCCGCAACGAGGATGGACGCCGCGCAGGCCAGCAGGTAGGCGAGCAGGAACCACTGCCCCTGCACGACGCTGGCGTCCAGGTCCTCGATCATCGCGGGCAGCGCGACGGGGACCATGCTCACGCTGGCGAACGCCACGACGAGCCCGAGGGCCGTCGAGGACAGCGTGAGCCAGGCCGCGCGCGGGATCCGCACGAGGACGGGACGCTCTGCGGGCACGCGGATCAGAACTCCAGCAGGTTGTCGCGGAACTGTTCGTGGGTGTAGCCGTCCCGGGTCAGGCCGCGCTTTCGGAGTTCGGGGACGAGGCCCTCGGTGATCTCCGCGATGTAGCGACGGTTGACGTTGCCCGAGATGAGGAACCCGTCACCGCCGACCTCCGCCACGATCTCACCCATCTGGGACGCGACCGAGTCGGGGGTGCCGACGAGTTCGACCGAGCGCCGCACGTTCGACTCCGCCGCCTGACGCAGCGTCATGCCCTGGGCGTTCGCCGACATCATGACCATCGACGAACGGGTCGCGTTGGTGTCGGAGAGGTCGGGGAACGGCGCGTCCAGGTCGTACTGCGCGAAGTCCACCCCGCTGGCGTAGGACATGTTGGCCAGGTTCACCGAGATGTCCGCCGTGAACCCGGCGAGCATGCGCTCGTTCTTCGCATCGGCGTCCGCCTGGGTCTCGCCCAGCACGGGAGAGACGATGAACAGGATCTTGCAGGAGTCCGGGTCGCGTCCGGCCTCGACCATGCGGGCCCGGACGTCGGCCCGGTACTCCTTCATGGCCTCGACGGACTCGACCTGGGCCAGCAGGGTGTCGCAGTGCTTGGCCGCCAGCGTCCGGCCGGGGCCGGAACCACCCGCCTGGCAGATCACGGGGTTGCCCTGCGGCGGCGCCGTGGTGTTCAGCGGCCCACGACTGCTGTGCCACTTCCCGTGGAAGTCGATGGGGCGGACCTTGGAGCCGTCCACGTAGACGTTGCGCGCCCGGTCCTGGACGAGGGCGTCGGCGTCCCACGAACCCCACAGCTGCTTGACCAGCTCGATCCACTCGTCGGCCATGTCGTAGCGCAGGTCGTGCTCGAAGATGTCGTCGTGTCCGAAGTTCTGCGCGGTGCGGGTGTTGTGCGAGGTCACCAGGTTCACCCCCGCCCGGCCGTGGGTGAGGTGGTCGATCGTGGCCATCGTGCGCGCGGCCATGTAGGGCGGGTAGAACGACGTCGACATCGTGCCCACCAGGCCGAGCCGCTCGGTGTGCTGGCTGAGGATGGGCAGCAGCTGCATGGGGTCCTGCTTGGGCACCGACCGGGCCCGGGCCAGCCACCAGTCGTGGTTGCCGCCGTAGGAGTCCGGCACGAAGGCGCCGTCCTCGAACATGATGTAGTCGAAACCGGCCCGTTCCAGCGACTTCGTCATGTCGACGTAGAGGTCGGGGTGGTTCCACTCGTTGCCACCCTCACCGGACCACGTCCCGTTCCAGCTCTGCACTTGCCAGCTGAGGAACCACGCGAGGTGGAACATGTTGCTCGCTCTCTGCTCGGAGGGGGTCGGTCAGAACGCGCGCAGGTTGTCGCGGAGGTGGGCGCACTCGTAGTGGTCGCGGGTCAGCCCGCGACGCTTGAGGATCGGGGCCAGGCCGTCGGTGACCTCGGCGACGTAGCGCCGGTTCAGTGGGGCACCGGCGATGAGGAACCCGTCGCCGCCGACGTCCTGCATGACGCCTTCCATCTGGTCCGCGATGTCCTCCGGCGTGCCGATGAACTCGATCGTGTCGATCGCGGAGTGGGCGATGAGCCGCTCGCGCAGGGTCTGCGTCCCGTCGCCCTTGAACTCCGCGAAGCTGCTGCGGTGCCCGTTGCTCACCAGGTCCGCCGGCAGCGGGGCGTCCAGGTCGTACTGCGACAGGTCGATCCCAGACAGGTGGGAACGGCCGGCCAGTAGACCGTCGATGTTCTTGGCCTGGGCGTCCTTGCGGCGCTGCATCTTCGCCTTGGCCTCGGCCGTCGTCTCCCCGAACACCGGGGAGATGAGGTAGAGGACCTTGACGTGGTCGGGGTCGCGACCCTGTTCCGCGGCCAGTGTGCGGACCTCGTCGCGGTAGGCCCGCATGTTCGAGGTGCCGTGGGGGTTGGAGATGACGGCCTCGGCCCAGCGGGCGGCGAACGCCTTGCCGGCGCTGGAACCCCCGGCCTGCAGGATGACCGGGGACCCCTGCGGGCTGGGGACGGTGTTCAGCGGACCGCGCGAGGAGTAGTGCTTGCCCTCGAAGTCCAGGCGGTGGACCTTCTCGTGGTCTGCGTAGACCCCGTTCTCGACATCGGCCAGGACCGCGTCGTTCTCCCAGGTGTCCCAGAGCTTGTGCGCGAGCTCCACGAACTCGTCGGCCATCTCGTAGCGGACGTCGTGCTCGGGCATGTCGAAGCCGTAGTTCTGCGCGGCCCGGGTGTTGGAACCGGTGACCACGTTCCAGCCGATACGGCCCTTGGCGATGTGGTCCAGCGTCGTCATCATCCGGGCGACGGTGTAGGGGTGGTAGAAGGTCGTCGTCAGCGTCGGGATGATCCCGAGGTGCTTCGTCTCGTGCGCGAGGATCGCGGCCAGCATCGCCGGGTCGTGCTTCGGTGCCGCCGACGCCGTGCGCAGGTAGTACTCCATCGACCCCTTGTAGGTGTCGGAGACCTGAACGGAGTCCTCCATGATGAGGAAGTCGAAGCACGCCCGCTCGAGGGAGTGCGCGAGGTCGATGTACTGATCCGGCAGCATCCAGTCCTGCGCACCAGTGCCGGACCAGGGCTGGTTCCAGCTCTGGACTCCGAAACCGGCACCGAGGAACCAGCCGAGATGGAACTTCGGGGAACTCATGGGATGGCCTTTCAGAACTCGAGGAGGTTGTCGCGCAGGTGCGTGTGGGTGTACTCGGTGCGGACGAGTCCGCGTCGCTGCAGCGCGGGGACGAGACCGTCGGTGATCTCGGCGACGTACTGCCGGGTCGGGGGCTGCATCCAGAGCATGAAACCGTCGCCCCCGACCTCGGCCATCGCGGCCTCCATCTGGTCCGCCACCGAGTCCGGGGTCCCGACGAGTTCCAGGGACTCCGTCCGGTAGTCCTGGACAGCTTCGCGCAGCGTCCGCTCCCCGGACCACGCCCGGAAGGTGTCGAGGGTCGACTGGTGGCCGTTGGTGCGGGCGGTCGCCGGCAGTGGTTCGTCGAGGTCGAACTGGGAGAAGTCGATCTCCATGCTGCCCGACCACCCGATGAGTTGGCCGGTGGGGTCGGCGCGGACCGCCTCGCGCTTGAGTTCGCGACGCTCGACCGCCTCGGCCTCGGAGGCCCCCAGGATCGGGGAGATGATGAACATGACCTTGACGTCGTCCGGGTCGCGGCCGTACGCCTCGGCCCGGGCGCGGATGTCGTCGCGGTACTGCTTCATCGCCGTGACCCCCTTCGGCAGCGCCATCACGAGGTCGGCGCTGCGGGCGGCGAAGTCGCGGCCCTTGGGGGAACCACCCGCCTGGCTGACCACGGGCCTGCCCTGCGGAGCCGGGAGGGTGTTCAGCGGCCCGCGGGAGGAGTGGTGCTTCCCGTGGAAGTCGATCGGGTGGACCTTGGTGTGGTCGACATAGGTGTTGCTCTCCCGGTCCATGACGAGCGCGTCTGGTTCCCAGGAGGTCCACAGCGCGTCGACGAGGTCGACGTACTCCTGCGCCCGTTCGTAGCGCTCGTCGTGCGGCGGCAGGCGGTCCACGCCGAAGTTCTGCGCCGCCCGGTCCTCGCTGGAGGTGACGACGTTCCAGCCGATGCGTCCACCGGACAGGTGGTCCAGCGTGGACATCGAACGGGCCAGCAGGTACGGCGGGTAGAAGCTGGTAGAGGCCGTGATCGAGATCCCGAGGTGGCGGGTGGCCTCGGTCAACAGCGGAGCCAGCGCAACCGGGTCACCCTTGGGTGCCCACACCCCCCTGGCCAGGGTTGCCTCGGCGGTGCCGCCGTAGGTGTCGGAGACCATCGAGGAGTCTTCGAGCAGCAGGACGTCGAAGCAGGCCCGATCCAGCTGCTGGGCGAGGTAGACGTAGAAGCTGCCGTCGAGCCAGTCGCGGTGGCTGCGTTCGCTCCCCTCGAAGGGCTGGTTCCAGGCGTGCGGTACGTAGGCGCCGAACCAGCCCAGGTGGAACTTCCGCGCCGTGCGCTCGGGGGTCTGCGTCATGCGAACTTCAAGTTGGAGTAGTCGATCCGGAAGTCCGTGCGCTGCGCGAAACCGGTGAGGGCCGAGGTCAGGACCGCGGCGGGCTTCACCCGGGCGATCATCACGTACGGGGCCTGGGTGACCATGCGGAGTTCCGCGCTCTGCCAGTGAGCCATGGCCGGCGCGCCCAGGGCGTCGCCGGAATCCAGACCGGCGGCCACCTCGGCGAGGAACTCGGGGTCGTTCCAGAGAGCGGTGTTCGACCCGCCACCGGGCTGGGTGAGCAACGACAGCATGTACGGCGGGGTGTTGGTGACCGCGGAGCCGGTGGCCAGGCTGGCCTGGAGCTTGCCGTCGAGGGAGTCCTGGTTCAGCTGAGCCGCAGGTAGTTCCGCGATCGTGACGGTGATCCCGGCGTCGGCCATCGCGGACTGGATCTGGATCGCGGTGTCCTGCACCGAGGGGACGGCGTTGTTGACGCTCAGGGTGAAGGTCAGGTTCGTGACCCCGGCCGCCGCGAGCATCTGCTTCGCCTTCGTCGCGTCGAAGGCGAGCTCCGGCAGGCCGCTGTCGTCGTAGCCCGGCGCGGTGTCGTCGAGGACGTGGTTGTACTGGTAGGCCCGGTCGAAGAAGACGTCGGAGATGATCTGCTCGTAGGGGATGGCGAACGCCATCGCGTAGCGCACGGCCGGGTCGTCGAACGGCGGCTGCGTGGTGTTCATGGCCATCAGCAGGTAGCTGTTGGTCTTGGTGTCCGGCACCGTGACAGCCGGGTCGCTCTCGAGGGCCTTCTGGTCGGCGGGACGCAGCGAGATCGCCACGTCGGCGTCGCCGCTCTTGACCATGTTGGCGCGGGTGGCGGCGTCCTCGACCAGACGACGGGTCATCCGCTCGATCGGCGGTTCGCCGAGGACGAAGTCAGGGTTGGAGACCATGACGATCTCCTGGCCGGCGGTGACGGACTCGAGCTTGTAGGCGCCGAAACCGAAGTTGCCGTTCATCATGTCCGAGACACCCCACGCGACGGCGTAGGGGTCGGCAGCGGTGGCGTGGGCCTTGAGGTAGGTCGAGTCGTAGATCGAGCCGATGTTCTCGGCGAGGTTCGCCAGCAGGGTCAGGCCGTAACCCGCCTTCTCGACGGTGAAGCTCACGGTGTGCTCGTCGATCTTCTTGATCTGGGTGGCGGGGTCGGTGAGCATCGGCTTGTAGTAGCCGGCCATGCCGCCGCCCGGAGTGGCGAACTTGCGCTCGAAGGACCACAGGACGTCGTCCGCGGTGAGTTCGTTGCCCTGCTGGCTCTTCACGCCCTGCTTGAGCTTGAAGGTGAACGTCAGACCGTCGGCGCTGGTCTCGTAGCCCTCGCTGAGGTAGGGGTCGAAGGTGTAGAGGTCCTGGTTGAGGACGTTGCCGTCCTCGACGTAGGGCTTGCGCAGGAGTTGAGCGTGCAGGTTGTTCGTGACGTCCTGGTTGTCGGCGCCGGCGGTGTAGCCGTAGTCGCGCACCACGTTCGACGCCAGGTCGGGGCTGACGACGACGATGGAGTCGCGCGCCGCGCCGCTCGCGTCGGCGGGGGCCTCGTCGGAGCACGCCGAGAGCGCCCCCAGGCCGACGACGGTTCCACCGACGGTCAGGTACTGCAGAGTCCGACGGCGAGTGGGGCTGTAGGACATGCGTTCTCCTCGGGACAGGGGGAAGGGGATTTCTCAGCGACGGAGGTCGCCGGCGAGGCGGCGTCCAAGCAGCGAGACGCTCGCGACGGTCAGGCAGAGGGCGACGGCGGGGGCTCCGGCGGCCCAGAACTTCCCGACGGCCGCATCCCCCGCACCACGGGTGATCATGGCGCCCCACTCGGGCGTGGGCGGCGGGAGACCGACACCGAGGAACCCGAGCGCCGCGGTGAGGATGATCGTCACCCCGAACAGGACGGGGGCGTTCTGGAAGGCGGGGGTGACCGAGTTCGGCAGGACGTGGCGGACGATGAGTTCCACCTCGGTCAACCCCGCCTGTCGTCCCGCGTCGAGGTAGGCGTCGTGGCGAACCCGCAGCACCTCGGTGCGCACCAGCCTGGCCTGCAACGGCGCCAGGATGATCGCCAGGGTGACGACCATGGTCAGTGTGCTGGTCCCGAAGAACGACACCACGACGAGGGCGACGATGATCGTCGGGACCGCCTCGAGGAGGTCCATACCGCGGGCGGTGCTGCGGGCGAGGAAGCCCGTGAACCCGCCGCGGGACTCGTTCATCCCGACGACCAGGCCCACGACGATCCCGGCCGAGGTGGCCAGCAGGGTCGCGAAGGTGGCGATGACGACGTCGATGCGGGCACCGGCCAGGGTGCGGGAGAACACGTCGAGACCGGCGTTGTCGGTGCCGAGCAGGAACTTCCCGCCCGGTGCGGTGGAGGGGATCCCGGCGACGCGGGTCGGGTCGAGCGGGGCGATCCACGGACCGATCACCGCGATGAGCAGTACGAGGAGGACGGGCAGGCAGGCGATCACCGTCCCGATCCGCAGTCGTCGCTGCTTCCTCGGGGCCGGAGCGGGTTCTGCCGCGAGGGCGGGTTCGCTGTCGGTGACCTTGACGTCGCTCACGAACCCGCCACCTGCCTCCCCGGCTTGCGGCGGGGGTCGAGAACCATGTTGACCACGTCGACGAGCAGGAACACCAGCATCGACAACGCCCCGACCACGAGCAGGGAACCCTGCAGGGCGACGAAGTCGGTCGTGCTCACCGCGTCGACCGCGTAGCTGCCCATCCCCCCGAGGCCGAAGAGGGACTCGAGGATGACCGCACCACCGATGAGCGACCCGAAGACGTTGCCGCTCATGGTGACCACGGGTGGGAGGGCCCGACGATAGGTCGCCGACCAGATCGCGCGGCGCGGCGCCCCGGACGCCACCATGAACTTCGTGGGTTGCGAGGCCGTCGCCTCCTGCAGGGAGGAGAGCAACTGCTTCAGCAGCACCGGACAGACCGAGACGACCAGCACCGCCACCGGCAGCAGCAGGTGCGAAGTCATCGAGTTGATGATGACCAGGTCGCCCCGCAGGACCGCGTCGAGCAGCGGGAAGTGCGTGACCGGCTCGGGGCTCACCAGTCCCGGGCGGACGCGGCCGGTGGGTGAGGGGACCACGTGCAGCGTGGCGTAGAAGAGGAAGATCCCGAACACACCGACGACGAACTCGGGGACGGACCCCGCGGCCTGTGCGTACCCCCGGACGATGCGGGCGGCGAGCGTCCGCGGTCGGGCCACGACCACCGTCGAGAGCACGAGAGTGATGACGATCAGCCAGAAGAACGCCATCACCGCCAACTCGACCGTCCCGGGCAGCCGGTCCGCGATCTCGGCGCTCACCGAGCGCCCGTTGGCGACGGCGTTGCCGAGATCGAGGTGCAGCAACCGGGCGACGTAGCTCGTGAGCTGCTCGGGCAGGCTCCCGTTCAGGCCGAGCCGCTCCCGGGTCGCCTCGTAGTCCTGCTGCGTCGCCTCAGGGCCCACGACCTCGCGGGCGGGGTCACCGGGGATCAGCCGGACCAAGAAGAACGCCGCGATGGCGAAGAGGAAGAGGTGCAGTGGCAGGGCCAGTAGCCGGGTCAGCCACCACCGGTGGCGCTGGAAGAGGCGACCCGCACTCGATCCGCTGCGGGCCGACGTCGGGGTCACGACGGGCGGGGCGGCCACGTCGACACCGGCGCTCACGAGGCGGCCTCGAGGTGAGGACCGGAGTGGGCGGCGAGGAGCGTACGGGTGTACTGGTGCTGCGGGTCGTCCACGATCTGGTCCACCGTTCCCTGCTCGACGACCTGTCCCGACTTCACGACGAGCAGGTGTGAGGAGATGAAGGCCGTCGCGGGCAGGCCGTGGGAGACGAAGACCAGTCCGCAGCCCGTGGCGACCGTGTGCCGACGCAGGTGGTTCAGCACCGCGCCCTGGACGCTGACGTCCAGGGCAGACACGACCTCGTCGCAGATCAGCACCCGGGGGCCGACGACGAGGGCGCGGGCGATCGCGAACCGTTGACGCTGACCACCGGAGACGCTGCGCGGCAGTCGGTCCGCGAGGTGCGGGGCGATCTCGAGCGAGCTCAGGACCTCGTCGACGCGGGCGTCGGCCGCCGCCTTCTGCAGTCCGAGCAACCGCAGCAGTGGCAGCCGGACGGAGTCTCGGAGGGTCCGGCGCGGGTCGAAGGAGGAGCTGGTGTCCTGCGCGATGTACTGCACGGCGCGCCGGAAGTCGTTGCGGCCGGTTCGGGACCGGAGCAGGTTCTGGACGGGTTCGCCGTCGAGGACCACTCGACCACTGGTGGGGGTCTCCAGGCCGGCGAGCATGCGGGCCAGGGTCGATTTCCCCGACCCGGACTCCCCGACGATACCGAGCGCGGTGTCCGGCCCGATCTCCAGGTCGATGCCGGCCACGGCCGGCGCAGCTCCGCGACGGTAGGTCTTGACGACCTCGTCGGCGGCCAGCTGCGTCAGTTGCGCTGGTCGGTCTTCGCTCACGGCACCTCCTGCGTCGACGTGCTCGGGGCAGGCCCGGATCGACGGTGCCGATCCGGGGTGCAGGCGGTACACCGGTGTCCGGACTGCGTGGTGCTGAGCATGCAGGCGGCGGGTTTCCGGCGTGTCCCGAACACGTGTCGGAGACGTTTCGCCGGGCGCAACCGCAGGTCAGAGGCCTGAAATGGGGCATTAACGCCACTTGCACTGACACGGCGCCGACGCAGGGCCGACGCAGGGCCGACGTAGGGCCGACCGGACCGGTGGAGGCCCCGACGGCGTTCTTCGACGGTTTCCTGCTCGGACGGGTGGCGCAACAGCTCGTTAACTGTCGTGACGTTCGGTGGAAACAATGGTTCGGAGACACTCAGCGGGACCACCCCGACCGCCGACGAGTGAGGACTCGACGCCTTGAGCGCTCCCCGGAAGATGCACCTCGGCTGGTTCATGAACTTCACCCGACCCGCCTGGACGACCCCCTGGGTCAGCGCGGACGAGGCACGGGAATGGACCAACGGCGACTACCACGTCGACTGGATCCGTGCGATGGAGCGCGCGAAGTTCGACTTCATGATGCTTGAGGACTCCTCCATGGTGTCCGACGGGTTCCGTGGCACCATGGACGCCGACCTCAAGCACTCCCTCTACGCCCCCAAGCACGACCCGCTCACGCTGGCCCCGGTGCTGGCGCGGGAGACGAAGCACATCGGCATCGTCGCCACCGCCTCGACGTCCTTCTACCCGCCGTTCCTGCTGGCGCGCTCGATGTCCACCATCGACCACCTCTCCGGTGGCCGGGCGGGTTGGAACGTTGTGACCTCTTCGGAGGACCGGGCAGCGCAGAACTTCGGCCTGGACACCCTCTACGAGCACGACAGCCGCTACGACCGGGCCGATGAGTTCCTGGAGGTCGTGGAAGGGCTGTGGAGCTCCTGGGGTGAGGGAGCCCTGGTGGCGGACAAGGCCACCGGAACCTACGTCGACGCCTCGCACGTCGCGCCCATCCACCACGAGGGCCGGTTCTACAAGGTCCGCGGGCCCCTCAACACGCTGCCCTCGCCGCAGCGGCGGCCGGTCTACCTGCAGGCGGGCGGATCGCCGCGTGGACGTGAGTTCGCCGCACGCCACGCCGACGCGATCATCTGCGCCGCGCAGGGCATCACCGAGATGCGCGACTTCCGCGACGACGTCCGCCACCGCGCCAAGGGCGTCGGTCGCGACCCCGACTCGATCAAGGTCATGTACATCACCGTACCGATCGTCGCCGCCTCGCAGTCGGAGGCGGACCGGATCTTCGAGGAGATGCGCAACCCCAGTGAAGCGGCCGTCGAAGTCAGCCTCGGCCACATGGGTGCGCTGACGGAGATCGACTTCTCCACCGTCGACCCCGACGCTCCACTGGGTGAGCTGGAGACCAACGGGCACCGCACCACGCTGGAGAAGTTCGTGGGTCTTGGCTCGACGCTGCGCGAGGCGACCGGGGCGTGGGCCACCCGCTACACGAACCCAGCGTTCGTGGGGACCCCGGACAAGGTCGCCGCGGCGATGGCGGAGGAGTTCGACGAGGTCGGCGGCGATGGCTACCTCATCACCGGGGGCGGCAGCCGCAAGGCCATCGCCGAGCTCACCGACGGTCTCGTCGGTGCCCTTTCCGACATCGGCCGGGTCCGTCGCCGCTACGAGCACGAATTGTTCCGCGACAACCTGCTGGAGTTCTGACCGTGCACCTGGGCTGGTTCACGAACTACCTCACCCCCTCCTGGAACCGGGAGTTCTCCGGCCGGGCGGCGGACACCTGGATGTCAGGTGACTTCCACGTCAACCTCGCCCGTCGTCTGGAGGAGGCGCGCTTCGACTACCTGCTGCTGGAGGACTCCAGCTACGTCTCGAACACTTACGGCGGGTCGTTCGAGCTGGAACTGCGGCAGATGGCGCGGGCCCCGAAGAACGACCCGATGCCGCTGGCCGCGGCGATCGCTCGCGAGACCCGTCACCTGGGTCTCGTCGTCACCGGGAACACGACGTTCTACCCGCCGTTCCTGCTGGCCCGGTTGATCCGCACGCTCGATCACCTCAGCAGGGGCCGGGCGGGCTGGAACGTGGTGACCGGCGCCCCCGACCAGGCGTTGGCGAACTTCGGGATCCGCGATGGCGCGCTGCGCGACGGGGCGTCAGCCCACGAGCTGCGCTACGACATGGCGGAGGAGTTCATCGAGCTCGTGGTGCGGTTGTGGGAGTCTTGGGAGGAGGACGCCGTCGTCGCCGATCGAGCCAGCGACACCTACGTCGACGCCTCCAAGGTGCACACGGTGGACTTCGAGGGGAAGTGGTACTCCTCACGCGGTCCACTCAACTCCCCGCCCAGTCCTCAGTACCGACCCGTCATCTGCCAGGCCGGGGGCTCCGCGCGCGGGCGCGCGTTCGCGGCGCGCCACGCCGACACCGTCGTAGCCCTGCCCAAGGGCCTCGAGCAGATGCGCACCTACGTCGACGACGTCCGACGGGCGGCTGAGGTCGCGGGCCGCGACCCCGCCACGTGCAAGGTGCTCTTCATCGTGACCCCGACCATCGCGGAGACCGACGCCGAGGCCCGGACGGTGCGGGAACGGCAGTTCGCCCGACGTGACGCGCGCGCGCGGCAACGGCTGGCGATGATGAGCGGCGGAAGCGTCGACTGGTCGCGCTACGACCTCGACGCGCCACTGCCGGCGATGGCCGACGACGGTCAGAGCATCAGCGCGGAGTTCGCCCGGCGCCACGTCGGCAAGACGTTCCGCGACGCCCTGATCGACGACCAGACGGAGAGCATCGAACTCGTGGGATCGCCCGACACGGTTGCGGCGCAGATGGCCGAGACGCTCGACGCGACCGGCGGTGACGGGTTCCTCTTCTACGCCGGGTCCGGGGAGCTGACGATGCGGTTCGTGGACGAGGTGGTCGACGGGGTCGTTCCCGTTCTGCAGCAGGCAGGCCGCGCCCGCCGCGAGTACTCCGCCACCACCCTCGCCGGGCACCTCGCCGAAGACGTGTGACCGTACCCGCCGCCGACATTCCCACCACCAGGAACGACGTCCCCACCAGGAAGATGTGAGAGGAGCACGACATGCACCCGATCACGGCGAAGGTTCCCGACCCGACGTCCACGCCCCCGCGCCCGCGCACGCGCACGGACGTCCCGGCCCCCCGAGGTGAGCACACCCCCCTGCTCGTCGAAGGAGTCGTGGAGCACGGTGACGAACGCGGCCGGTTGCTCGGCTTCCCGACGGCGAACGTGGCCGTCCCCGAGCACGGACTGAAGGACGGGGTGTGGGCCGGCACGGTGCAGCTGGACCAGGCTCTCGACGGAACCGGAGGAACGGTGCACGTCGCCGCCGTCTCGGTGGGACACCGACCCACCTACTACGGCAAGGACGGCGAGAGGCTGCTCGAGGCCAACCTGCTCGACTTCGACGGCGACCTCTACGGGCGCGCCGTCCGGATCCACCTGCACGTCCGGCTCCGACCCCAGCGCCGTTACGCCGGGTCCGCGGAACTCGTGGAACAGCTGCGCCGTGACGTGGCGGAAACTCGGCAGTGGGCCGTGGACGCAGGTCTGCACCACCTGCTGGGCGACGCGGGAACGCGGCCACGGTGACACCCGCGCCGAGCTCGGGCCCCGCACCTGTCCTCACCCTCCACGCCGGACGGCGGTACCCGGTGCGCCGTTCCGCCCACCGCAGCGGGCAGAGCGATCCGCAGGCCGCAGCGAGCGAAGGTGCGCAGGACCTGGCACGACGTCGTTCCCAGCGCGCCGAACGGCGGGCACTTCTTGTAGCCGAGGCGGTGCTCGTACTGCTGCAGGAGGGTCAGCCGTCGCACGAAGCCGTCGCCGAACGCACCGGGCTACCGCTGGGACAGCTGCGCTGGGCCTATCCCACGACCAGCGACCTCGTCCTCGCCGCTCGCCCCACCATCACCAGGACCGCCCCCGGCAGGATCGCTGCCCCATCCGACAGTTCGAAAGGTCTCCGCCCGTGACTCACGCTTCCACCACGGTCCCCCTCGCACTGGTCGCCTTCGAGGACGACCCGATGGCCCTGCGCACCACCTTCGCGCTCTTCCCCTCCGGCGTCGCCGCCCTCTCCGCCATCGTCGACACCGGCGACGGACCCGAACCCGTCGTGCTGGTGGCCTCCTCCTTCCAGGTCGGCATCTCGCTCGACCCACCCCTGGTCCTCTTCGCCGTGCAGCACACCTCCACCAGCTGGCCCAAGCTGAAGGCGGGCGCCACCGCCGGTGGCCGCATCGGCGTCTCCGTCCTCGGCGAGGCCCACGACCTCGCGGCCCGCCAGCTGGCCTCCAAGGCCGCCGACCGCTTCGCCGGCATCGACACCACGACGCTGGACTCCGGTGCGAACTTCGTCCACGGTGCTCCCGTCTGGCTCGAGTGCTCGATCTACTCCGAGGTCCCCGCCGGTGACCACGACGTGGTCCTCCTGCAGGTCCACGCGATGGGCAACGCCCCCGACACCGAGCCCCTGGTGTGGCACTCCTCCGCCTTCCGCACGCTCACCCCGAAGGCCACCGCCTGATGCGGACCGTCGTCGTCTGCGGCAACCCGAAGGTCGGTTCGCGCACCCTGACCGCCACGACCACCACCGCGCTGGACGCCCACGCGGAACGTTGGACTCCTCCCCCGCGGGCCACTGCCTCTGCCGGTCAGGAGATGCTTCCGGCCCGGTAGCAACACCTCCACGGCGGCCGTGGCACAGCAGTGGGGCTCGTACCGGTTCCTCAGCAGTGCGCGGGGTGTGACCGATCAGGTCAGAGGAGTGGGTCCTGCTCCCACCCGTCGGCCAGCGGAGGGTGACCGTTCTGCGGGGTCGGGCTCGAGCGGTTCGGCTCGCCGGTTCTCCGGGTGTTGCCGGGCGCGCGGGTCCTGGGGGTCCCGCCCGGCTGCGCCGTGCCGCTGGCGGGGAGGCCGTCGTGGGGACCTGACGACGTCGGCGCAGGTGGTGCCTCGTCCCCACGCAGCTGGTACCGCCTGCGGCTCCAGCCCCTGCGGTGTCTGATCAGGTGACCAGCGTCGCTGAGGTGCGCGAGGGTGGCACTGATGTTGCCGCCGATCACCAGCACCAGCCAGGAGGTGCGCACGTCGTCCGGCAGTCGCCGCCACACCTCCTGCCGGACCGCGTCGAGGGGAAGGAGGTCGTCGGAGTCCGCGAAGACGCCGAGGATGATCTCCTGCAGCTCACCCAGCAGCCCCGGTGGACGAGGCGGTAGCGTCGACGACGTACCAGCGGCGGTGAAGTCAGCCGGGAGCTGCGGGACGTCGACGTCGAGCTCGAAGCGATCCATGCCGCACCTCCTCGACGACCCGAGCGACCGTGGACGACCTGCGTGACGTGGTCGTCACCTGATCATGCAGCAGATCCGTGCTGACCGGTGAGGTGGTCGCGACGGGTTCGCCGGTGTCCCGGTCGCTGCCTCTCCCCGCGATGGGCGCAGACCGGTGAAGTCACGGGGCGTCGCTCTGGGCCTGCTCTTGTTCCTCCCTCAGCAGGTCCGTCAGGACGTCGGGCTGCTCGTAGAGGGCTTCGTAGCCACCATCCACGAGGACAGTGCCGACGGCGATCACCGAGACCCCCGCCATCTGTGCGTCCAACGCGAGGTCACCGGGGAGGAAGTCCCCCTCACCCAGAGCCAGCAGCCGTGCGCAGGTGGCCTGGTCCACCTGCTCCCACCACGCTCTGAGCAGTGCTCGTCGTCCTCCCGCCTGCTCGAAGGTGCCCGAGCCACCGCTGCGCTGGGAGCCGATCAGGTGGGCGGGCATCCCGTCGTCGGGAAGGCGGGAGTCCTGCGTGGCGCGGTCAGGGCCGAGGGTGTCCGGTTCCAGCTCGATGCCGCTCGGAGCAGTCGGGTGGTTGCGCTTCGCGCGCGCCCACCCTTTCGTCTGAAGTGTCTGGCCGCAGAACGTGGAGTGGGACGAGGGAGAACGGGACACGACCTGACCATGTCACATCACCGTGTGTGTTGCCTGAGTGGCTCGCTGTCATGCTCGAGCTGGCGAGGAACACTCGCCGGACCGACGGGAGGCTCGACCTCTTCCAGGAACACGGTCGTGGTCGAGGGGTCCTCGACCACCAGGACGACCGGCGTTCCGTGCACGCGGAAGGACAACCAGGACGGACCACCCGCGCGGTGCACGACGTCGAAGAGGACGCCCGCGTAGGGCTGAGGCCCCCGCTCGGTGGGGCAGTCCACGATGAGGTGGGAACCGACGTGGGTGAACGCCAGGTCGGACACGCACAGTTCCGGCACTGGCACACGGTAACCACACGCCCCCCTGATGGGGGGCAGAACGAGAGATCAGCACTTTCGAGCTGCCGGACAGGTGCGTGACCTCGGCCACGCCGCCACGTCAGGCCACGACACAGCTCATCGGTGGGCGCACTCGGTGGTAGCACCCCCCGAACAGGCGATCGTGCTGCCCGCTCCACCCGCCGAAGAGCAGGGAGAGCAGGAAGCCCACGAGCAGCGGGGTGACCAGGCCGCGTTCGAGGAGGACCCAGTGCAGCACCACCCGCGTCCGAGCACGACCCACCGCAACGGGTCGTCTGCCGTGCGCCCCGCCACGCCCCAGCCCGCCTCGGCCGCCGACATCAGCGCGCTGGCCCGGATGCTGCTGAACCGCCCCGAACTGGCTCACCTCGACGACGACAGGCTGCTCCTGCGCCTGGCCCGCACCACCGCCGTCGGACACCTGCTGCGTTCCCGCGTGGCCGCCGCGGCCTCTGACGCCGAGCGCCTCCTGGACGCCATGCTCAACGACGGCCGCGCCGTGGTCCTGGACATCACCGACCCCGATCCGCGGGAGGGGGTGCTGGCGGTGCGTCGCCCTGCCGCGGTGAGCGACCTGCCCCGCGCTCGCGACATGGCGCGCGGACTCGCCCCGCTCCTCGCACGGCGCTGACCCCCCTCGAGCGGGACCGCGGTCGGCGGTGGTCGTCGAGCGCGGTCTTCTCACCCTGAGCGCCTTCGGGCCGGGTGTCGTTCAGCAAGGGTCGTCCCCGGGTGCGACCGGTGGACCGGACGTGGTCCGGACCCCAGTCGCACCCACCGTCGCCCACGGACGCCGGAAGGACCGGAGCGGGGAACGAAAAAGGCCCCGACCTGCGTTTCCGCTGGTCAGAGCCTGTCCCGTCGCTGTCTCAACGAGTGTCCGAGGGGGGACTTGAACCCCCACCCACTATACGTGGACTAGCACCTCAAGCTAGCGCGTCTGCCTATTCCGCCACCCGGACGAGTGGTGCCCACCCGTGCCTTCCGGCCGGTGCGAACGAGGAAAACCGTAGCACGCTAGGAGCCTCGATCACGCCACGTGTCCGGGGCCGACGGGGTGCTCCGGACGGGGGAAGCTGCTGCGCCACACCTCCTGTGGTCCACGCGGGGTGCCGATCCACCGGAGGTGAGCCACGCCCTGCCCGAGACCGCCCCGTCGACCACGGACCCCGCGAGCGCCGCGCGCTCCCTGGTGGAGGGGATCGAGCGTGTCGTCCGGGGGCGGCGGCAGGCGGTGGAGCTGCTGGTGACGGCGGTCCTGGCGCGGGGGCACGTGCTGATCGAGGACGTCCCGGGGAGCGGGAAGACGACGATGGCGACGGCGTTCGCGGCGTCGCTGGGGGCGGACTGCGCGCGGGTTCAGGCGACGGCGGACCTGTTGCCGGCGGACGTGACGGGGTCGGGGATGTGGGACCCGGCGGTCGAGGGGTTCCGGTTCGTGCCGGGTCCGTTGTTCGCGCCGGTCGTCCTGGTGGACGAGCTGAACCGGACCTCCCCGCGGACGCAGTCGGCGTTCCTGGAGGCGATGGAGGAACGGGCGGTGACCGTGGACGGTGTCCGGCACCGGTTGCCCGATCCGTTCGTGCTGGTGGCGACCCAGAACCCGGTGGAGCAGCACGGCACGTACCCGTTGCCGGAGGGGCAGCTGGACCGGTTCGCGGTGCGGTTGGTGCTGGGTCCCATCGGTGAGGACGTGGAGCGGCAGGTGCTGCGGGAGCAGTTGGCGGGCAACCGTCCGGAGGCGTTGTCGCCGGTGCTGGCGTTGAGCGACCTGATCGGGTTGCAGCGGGCGACGGCGCAGGTGCACGTGGCGGAGGCGACCCTCGACCTCGCGCTGACGCTGACCCGGGCGACGCGCACGGACCCGCGGATCGTGTCGGGGGCGGGGACGCGGGCGGCGTTGACGCTGGTGCGGTGCGCGCAGGCGCGGGCGCTGCTGGGCGGGCGGGACCACGTGCTGCCCGAGGACGTGCAGGCCCTTGTGGTGCCCGTGCTCGCGCACCGGCTGGTGCCGGCGGAGGAACACCGGTTCGCGGACGCCCTGGGGACGGCGTCGCGCACGCTGGCGCAGGAACGTCTCGCGGCGGGTCTCGTCGCCGGCACGGCCGTGCCGATCCACCGGTGAGCGACGCGCGACCCGGTCCCGTCCCCGGCCCTGACCCCGTTCTGGAGCGCGAGGTCCTGCTGACCCGGCCGAACGCGGACAAGGTCCTGCGGATGCGCCCGATCCTCGTCGCGACGGCGGGGCCGGCGTTGCTGCTGCTCTCCTTCGGGGTCGGCAACCGCTGGATCGCTCTGGTGGCGTGCCTGCTGCTGGCCGCGGTCGGGGTGGCCGTCGCGACGCTGCCGCGGGTCTGGACGCTGTCGGTGCGGGTCGAGGTGCCGGCCCGGACGCGGGTGGGCGAGGTGGTGGAGCACGTCTTCCACCTGCACAACCACGGGCCGCGGGACCTCCCCCCGGCCGTCCTGCACTTCCGCGGCGACGCCTTCGCGGCGGGTCACACCGCAGTGCCCGGGATCCCGGCCGGAGTGACCGTCGCGCTGCGCGTTCCCCGCGAGGCCGCCGTCCGCTGCTTCAGCCCGGGACCGGAGGTCCTCGTCGAGGCGGCGGACAGCCTCGGGTTGCTGACCGTGGAACGGGTCGGGCGCGTCGCCGCACCCGTGCACGTCCACCCCGCACCGGCGACGCCGCCCTCGCCGGCGATCCCGCCCGCGAGCGCCGGGGCGGAGGACGTGGCGGGGGTGCGTCCGTTCCGGCGGGGGGACCGGGTGTCAGCGGTGCACTGGCGGGCGAGTGCGCGTCGGGGTGCGCTCTCGGGTCCCTCGCGGGGTGCGGGCGCGGGGTTGGTGGTGGTGGAGCGGGAGGCGGAGCCGGTGGGTCTGCTGGTGGTGGCGCTCGGTGGCGCTGCCTCCGGTGACGGGCCGGGTGACGGGGTGGCGTGGGAGGAGCTGCTGGCCTCTGCTGCGGCGCTGGTGCGTCGGGAGCTGGGTTCGGGGCGGGTGGTCCGGGTCGTGCTCGCGGGGACGTCGGATGAGGGCCTGGGGGCTCTGGACGTGCTGGCGGCGGCGGGCGGGCCGACACCGGTGGACGAGGTGGCCGCGCGCGCAGCCGCTGGTCGTGACGGTCGGGTGCTGGTGGGCGAGCTGGGGACGGGGTGGCGGTTCGCGTGAGCAGGCGGTCGAAGACGTCGATCGAGGCGGCGGCGGATCCCTACGCCACGCACGGGGCGGACCGTGCGTCGCTGGTGTGCGCGGCGGTGGCGGTGCTGGGCGCGGCGTGGGGTCTGGCCGTGACCGGTGGACTGCCGGTGGGCGGTGTCGCGACGACGGCGGTGGGTCTGGGCCTGGCGGCGCTGGTGCGGCGCGCGACGTCGTCGCGCTCGGCGCGGGCGTGGACGGGGGTCCTCGCGGCGGGGGCGGGTGCGGTGTGGC